>JADGRR010000248.1 GCA_017880745.1 Burkholderiales bacterium | reverse complement strand
CGGCCGGTGCGATTGATGCGACCGCAAGTACTGCCGCGGCAAGAATTTGTCTCCTGAACGTCATGACTTCCTCCTGGCTTGAGTGGTCCGCAAGCGGGACCTGTTGTTGGAAAACCGCGGCGGCTTGTTTCACCTGAGCCCGCCGGGATGCAAAGCCTAGCATATACCCGCCAGGCTTTGCATAGCCGCTTGCCGGCGCGGGCCGGCAATCAAACAATCGAGGTCGGGGTACGACAGAAGATCCGATGGCAGAATTAACGCGGTGCTTCGCGGGAATCAAACATCGTCGGATTGTCCTTACGACTTTGATTTCGGATCCGGCTATTTATGCACCTGCCCCACCCGTTACGCGGTTTGCCGGCAGTACGGATCCTGGGTGGAGCCAGGCACCGCGAATCGCGTCGCGATCATAATTATCCACAGAATTTGTGGATAATCCTGTGGACAAGCTTCTGGAACACCATTATTTCCCCTAGGCAGGGCATACGTAATTTTGGGTATGCCAATTGTTTGGGCGTTTTAGGACGATGGCAATATCGCCGAAGCGGGCCACGCCGGCATTGGATCGTTTGGCCTGGGTCGATAGCATCGCCGGCTCGGGAAAGCGCGGCAAATCGCACATGGACGGCGACCGATACTGCGTGGCCGTGGATCCTCGTTTTGCTTGAACCCCGAGTACCACGTTGGCCATACGGTGGTATGGGGTCAATCGAGTTCCGGCGGATCGAACCAGTTAGTGAGCGACAAACCGCCGTCGATCACGATACTGGCGCCGCTCACGTAACCGGCGATTCGGTCTGACAGCACTGCCAATGCCATCGGCGCGAGATCGTCCGCCTGGCCGAGCCGCCCGAGCGGGATGTGGCGCGCCAGTGCAGGATCGGCCACGAAACCACCGGCCGCGACTGCGCCGGGCACCAGGGCATTGACGCGGATGCCGAAGCGGCCCAGTGTCTTGGCCAGTTCTTTGACCAGCATTGCCATAGCCGCTTTCGTGGTGCTGTAGTGCGGCAGGTTGCGTGGCGTGCCCGCGTGAAGCGAGGTCAGATAAAGCATGCTTCCGGGCGATTTCGCCGCGATCAGGCTCCTCGCAATCTCGCGCCCGAGATGGAAGCCTGCATCAAGATTCACCGCGCGCATGCGCTCCCAGGTCTCGTCGCTGACGGCCAGCGCGTGATCCTGCTCGCGCCGCGGCGGCGAGGCGCTGTGCACGAACAGCGTAACGAGTCCCAGGTGCTTGCGGGCATCGGCCAGCAGTCGATCGCATTCGGCGCGCTCGGCCAAATCGCCCACCCAGGAAAGAGCAAGGGTCGGATTCGCGGCGGTTCCGACAGCAGCACCCAAGGTGTCGGCATTGTTGTCCGCAAACAGCGTTCGCACGCCTTCTCTCACCAGCGCCAGCGCAATCGCGCGGCCGATGCCGTTTCCGGCGCCGGTCACTACGGCTGTATCGCGTTTGCAGTCAAATGGCCGATCGAATATGGACATGGTATTTTCTCCAGTGACGCCGGAGCTTATCCTCGAAATTTGCGGCCAATCGCACGAGGAAAGTCCGGATCAGCGAGCGCTTCATGACCGCTTCTTTGGCGCAGCTGATTGATGATACCCGGTCAAGCCGCCGAGAGCAGGAACCGCAGGCGCAGCCAAGATTACTTGACCACCGCGAGAAGGTCCCTGGACAGCTTCAGTGACGCACATTATGCCGGGCGTACGTCTCATCGAGACGCGGTTGCGCTTCGCTGACTTCGCGGCCGAGGTGCTGCTGGCGCGCGAAGTAGCATGGCGCGATACAGCTGCCGCCTGCGCGGACATTCGCGCGTTCGCCGGGGAGCGGCTCAATGCGTGGCCTCGTTCCGGGACAAGCGCAGACCGGGCTGATATCCCGCTGCGGCCTGACGGTACAAGAATCACGTAGCTCATCCAGCTTGCGCGCGGCTGGGATTTTGGTATATGATTCAAACAATCGTTTGAAACGTACGTATGGATTCCAATGGCTGAAGTCGATACCCGCCTGCGCATCCTCGATGTCGCCGAGTTGCTGTTTACGCAGCATGGATTCGAGGCGACCACCATGCGGCAGATCACCGGCGCCGCCGGGGTGAATCTGGCTGCCGTGAACTACCACTTCGGCTCCAAGGAAGCGTTGATCCGCGAGGTGTTTCGCCGGCGGCTGACCTGGCTCAATCAACAGCGTCTGGCGGAACTCGATCGCCTCGAAGCCGAGGCCGGAGGCGCGCCACTGAAGCCAAGCCGGATCCTTGAAGTGTTTTTCGGCGCGGCGCTGAAAATGGCGGCCGACACGGATGGCGGGGGGCGCACGTTCATGCGCCTGCTCGGGCGCACCTATACCAAGCCGTCTGAATTCGTGCGCGGTTTCCTCGCCGAAGAATACGCTGCCGTGATCGCGCGTTTCAAGGCGGCGCTGATCAAGGCTTTGCCCGGCGTGCCTGCCGAAGAAATCCTGTGGCGCTTCCATTTCATGCTTGGCGCCATGTCCTACGCGATTTCCGGCGCCGATGCGCTGCATATCGTAGCGGAGGGCGCTCTCGATGACGGCGATACCGGGGCCTTGTATGCGCGCCTGATGAGTTTCATGCTCGGCGGCCTGCGCGCGCCTTTGCCGACGCTTCCCGCCAAATCCGCCAAGTCGCCGCGTATCAGGAAAGCGGCCTGATGCAAATCCACTATTCGCTGCAAGCGCAGCCATTGAAGTCAAATCGACGGAGGTAATCATGGGTCAATATGTCGCTCCATTGCGTGACATGCAGTTCGTGCTGCACGAACTGCTGCAGGTCGAGAGTGAACTGAAGCAACTGCCGCAGCACGCCGATATCGATGCGGACACCATCAACCAGGTATTGGAGGAGGGCGGCAAGTTCACCTCTAAGGTGCTGTTCCCCCTGAATCACTCGGGCGACCGCGAAGGCTGCCATCTGGACTCGGCCACGCATGCGGTGACCACGCCCAAGGGCTTCAAGGAGGCCTACCGGCAGTACGTGGAGGCAGGCTGGCCCTCGTTCGCCTGTGATCCGGAATACGGCGGTCAGGGCCTGCCTGTGGTCGTGTACAACTCCCTGTCGGAGATGCTGAACGCCGCCAATCAGGCGTGGTACATGTATCCCGGCCTGTCGCACGGGGCCTATGCCTGCCTGCATGAGCATGGCACGGCGGAACAAAAGCGCCTGTATCTGCCCAAACTGGTTTCCGGGGAATGGACCGGCACCATGTGCCTGACCGAAGCGCATTGCGGCACCGACCTGGGGTTGTTGCGCTCCAAGGCCGAAGCCGGGGCCGATGGTTCCTACAAGATCACCGGCAGCAAGATATTCATCTCGGCCGGCGAACACGACCTGGCCGCCAACATTCTCCACCTGGTGCTGGCGCGCCTGCCGGATGCCCCCGCCGGCACCAAGGGAATTTCACTGTTTCTGGTGCCGAAGTTCATTCCCGCAGCCGACGGCAGCGCGGGCGCGCGCAACGCCATCAGCTGTGGCGCCATCGAGGAAAAGATGGGCATACACGGCAACTCCACCTGCCAGATGAACATGGACGGGGCGACCGGCTGGCTCGTCGGGCGGCCGAACAAGGGACTCAATGCGATGTTCGTGATGATGAACGCCGCGCGCCTCGGCGTCGGCATGCAGTCGCTGGGCCAGACAGAAGTCGCGTATCAGAACGCGCTCGTCTACGCCAAGGACCGAGTACAGATGCGCAGCCTCTCCGGGGTCAAGGCGCCGAACCTGCCGGCCGACCCGATCATCGTGCATCCGGACGTGCGCCGCATGTTGCTGACGGCGAAGGCCTACGCCGAAGGCGGACGCGCCTTCACCTCGTTCGTCGCCCTGCAGATCGACCGCGAACTCCATCATCCGGACGAAGGCGTGCGCAAGGATGCGGCGGACCTGGTCACGCTGCTGACGCCGATCGTCAAGGCTTTCATCACCGACAACGGCTGGATCGCCACCTCGGAAGCGATGCAGGTCTACGGCGGCCACGGTTATATTTCGGAATGGGGGATGGAGCAGTACGTGCGCGATGCCCGCATCAACATGATTTACGAGGGCACCAACACCATCCAGTCACTCGACCTGCTCGGCCGCAAGGTGCTGATGGACAACGGCGCCAAGCTGAAAAAATTTGGCGCGCTGGTTCAGGCCTTCGTCGAAGACAACGGCACCGACGAGGCAATGAGCGAATTCGTCACGCCGCTGGGCGATCTCGGCGGCAAGCTCACCAAGCTGACCATGGAAATCGGCATGAAGGCGTTCCAGAACCAGGATGAAGTCGGCGCCGCCGCGGTACCCTATCTGCGCGTCGTCGGTCACCTGGTCTATGCCTATTTCTTCGCCCGGATGGCGAAGATCGCGCTGGCGAAGCTCGATTCCGGCGACGGCTTCTACAAGGCCAAGCTCGCGACTGCCCGCTTTTACTACGCCCGGCTGCTGCCGGAAACCGCCATGCTGATCCGCCAGGCGCGCTCGGGTGCCGCGAATCTGCTCGATCTCGAAGCCGAACTGTTCTAAGAGGCCATTTAGAAATGCGGAAGATGGGGTCATTGACGATCTGTGCGAACCGATTTTCCGTCTGTGCAGAGTTTGGCAAGACCTGCGCGCTGCACGCGCCAACCGTGTTTTCCGCGCGGATGAAAAGCGCATCCGCGCGGAAAACGAAGTTTCAGTGGAGGCAAATGCGCGAAGCGCGTTATGCCGGAACTAAAACACGGTTATGGACAAGAGCAAAATCGGTTTCGGGTTTTTTATCCAAGATCGCCGATTGCGCGCGGACGGATTCTCGTCCGCGCGCAATCGGCGATCCGCGCGGACGGGGCGCCGTCCGCGCAAGTTCGAGCGCCGCAGCGCGAGATTTTCGCCAAGGTTCGCCGAAGTCGGCGAAAGGTCATTGCGCGCTATCGCGCGCCAACCGTGTTTTTGGTACGGATAAGAGGCGCATCCGTACCAAAAACACGGTTATGGTTAACTCCAAACGCAGCGCGGAGAGTCCCACAAGATCGCTGATTGGGCGCGGATGTGCTTTTCATCCGTGCCCAATCAGCGATCCGCGCGGACGTTTTTCGTCCGCGCAGGTTTTCGCAACTGGATAACAGAACGCGGCGCGACTTGCGTCGCCATGTATAGCAAAATGTATCCCTCATAGCGTAAGCACTAACAGGAAAGGAATCCCGTGAGCAATTTTATCGTCAGGAAAGTCGCCGTCCTCGGCGCCGGTGTAATGGGCGCGCAGATCGCCGCCCATTGCGTCAACGCCCGGGTGCCCGTGGTGCTGTTCGACCTGTCGGCCAAGGAAGGCGCCAAGAATGGCATCGTCTTGCGCGCCATCGAAAATCTGAAGAAACTGAACCCGGCGCCATTCGGCAACAAGGATGACGCGGTCTACATCGA
>JADGRR010000247.1 GCA_017880745.1 Burkholderiales bacterium | reverse complement strand
CGATTACTTGATTCAAGTCAAAGGCACTCACAACAAACTCGGCACGATTAACAGCTTCCGGCCGCGTCTGTGACGAGTTGAACAGGGGGAGAGCGTCTTGGAGAAAAGTGAATGGGAAATTGCGTGGAGCGACTACTTGAGTGTTGGCGTTCCCGAGATGGACGACGAGCACCGGCAATTCATCGCGCGCGTGAACGATCTGAACAAGGCCATCATCGAATCCGAAGACAAGGCGACGGTCGAGCGCATGATGGGCCTGATGCTGATGGAAGCTGCGCATCATTTCTGGCACGAAGAGGAGCTTCTGGCCCGGTGGAAATATCCGGAAACCGCAGCCCACACTGCCAAGCATGCGGAGCTCACGGCGCAGTTTGAGCGCGTGATGAAAGAATTCGCGCTAAGCGACATCAGCTTTGTTTGGGCGATCAAAGGCTTGCACCTCAAACAGCTATTGGTCGAGCATCTGTTGAAGGAGGACATGAAATACCGGGACTTTCTACGGCCGCAGGGAGCGCCGAGCTAGCCAATAGACGCGTCAAAAAAAAACCGGTGGCGCTTGTTGAAACGCCACCGGCTCAAAGACGGGATTCCAAAGGAGGAGGAGGAGAAACCCCGCAACCAAATACTACAACAACTAATGGTGCAACGCAACAGTTTTTTTGCCGCCAGCACAGACTCCACTCGCTTCCCATCTGTTTTTCTGATGTTAGCCATCACATAATGCGCTATGCTGCATTGCAGCAATATGATATAAGTAGCGCGCAAGGGGGAATTGGCACGGAAGATTGATTTCATGATTATCAGGCCACTGACAGTATTCGAGCGGGAAACCGTCAACAGCTTTTATCTCGCCCTTTCGCCAGACGACCGCCGCAAGCGCTTCTGCTGTTCGCTTTCCGATGAAACCATTTCCAGCTACGTGGACGGGTTGAACTTCACCCGAGACACGATTCTGGGTGCATTTGACGAACAGGCGCAGATTGTCGGACTGGCCGAACTCGTTCGCGGCGCCGAAGCAAGTGAAATGGCGTTTTCGGTGCGGCCTGACAAGCGCGGTCAGAAGATCGGAACCATGCTCATGGAGAGGCTTCTTTCCCGCGCCCGGATGTGCGGCGCCAGAAAAGTGTTTGTGATGTTCCTCTCGGACAATACGCCCATGCGCCGGATGGCCCTGCGTGCCGGAATGTCGGTGCAGACTGCAGACGGTGAATCCCATGCTGAGCGGGAGCTGCTGCCCGCGAGCGCGCAAGAGCTGACTCGTTGGTTCATCGAGGAAGGTTTTGCGCACAGCGGGTACTTCAGTACGCTCGGAATGGCGCAGTGGGGTTCGCTGGTGGACCGTTCGGCGTCCACGACGTGCAAACGCATCGGAGCTCTGGCTCCAATCGGCTGACAGCAAGCGGTGCCGCGCCTGCGGCTACACCCGCTGCAGCGTCAACGCGCTTCCTTTCCATCTATGTACGCCAGCGTACGGAGGAAACCGCTCCTGGCGCATATCATTTAATTCTGTAAAGAGCTGCGGAGTTGCATGACGGCGCTCGTCAGAGCTCGGTCGTTGCGGCGCAAGCGCGAATCCGGCCAGCGGCAGTTCGCGTCCTGCGCTTTCGCCTGGGCGGCGGCGCTTTTGTCATTCAATTTGACAATTCTCAATAGACGATTTGCCTGATTGCGCCACATTGATTGCGCGACGCCCGGCCGGACCTTGCGGCCGCAGCGTTCGCCGCGGGGCTAACGGATAGCGTGCCATGACTGCAGATGTCGAAACTCCAGCGCGCGTCGAACACAACGTGTCCGGCGGCAAGCCGGCCGGTGCGCGGTCGCGCATGTCGCGCCTGGGCCGGCCGGCGCTCATTCTAGCCGCGTGCGCCGTGCTGGCTGGCGGCGGCTATTACGCCTGGCGGACATGGTTTGCCGCGGGCGATCCGGCCAACACCGTTCTTACCGCGCCAGTCACGCGCGGTAACCTGGAAGATACCGTCACTGCCACCGGCACCCTCCAGCCCAAGGATTATGTGGACGTCGGCACGCAGGTCTCGGGGCAGCTGAAGAAGCTGCTCGTGGACGTCGGCGCTGTCGTCAAGGCCAAGGACCTCCTGGCCGAGATCGACCCCTCGGTCTACCAGGCCAAAGTCGACGGCGATCAGGCGCAGTTGCTTAATCAGCAGGCGCAGCTTGCCGATAAGCAGGCGCAGCTCGCGCTCGCCGAGCTTCAGTTGACGCGGCAACAAAACCTTACGCGCGAGGAAGCCACTACCGCCGACGCGCTGCAAATTGCCGAGGCAGCCCGGAAATCGGCACTCGCCCAGCGCAATTCGATCGAGGCGCAGATACAGCAAACCGCGTCCACCTTGCGCGGAGACGAGGCGAATCTCGGCTACACCAAGATTTACGCGCCGATGGCGGGAACCGTGGTCTCGCAGGCTGCGAAGCAGGGCCAGACGCTCAACGCCAACCAGCAGGCGCCGATCATCATGCGCATCGCCGATCTTTCGACGATGACGGTGGAGGCCCAGGTCTCGGAGGCCGACGTCCCGAAGCTGCACGTCGGCATGGACGTCTACTTCACCACGCTGGGCGGGGACAACCGCCGCTTCTACGGGAAGCTGCGCCAGATCCCGCCGACTCCGACCGTGGTGAACAACGTCGTCCTCTACGACGCTTTGTTCGACGTCCCGAACCCGGACCGGATACTGATGACACAGATGACGGCGCAGGTGTTCTTCGTCGCCTCGAGCGCGAAAGACGCGGTGCTGGTGCCGCTCACCGCCCTGCGTCCGGTGGCGGCCGAAGGCCGGACGCGCGGGCCTCGGGCCTCTGGCGCCGATCCGCGCAACCAGTTCGCCAACGGGCGCGCGCTGGTGAGCGTGGTCGACGCTGCCGGCAAGGTTGCAGACCGGGAAGTCAAAGTCGGCGTGATGAACCGCGTCTCCGCGCAGATCCTCGCAGGGCTTGAGCCCGGCGAAAAGGTCGTGATCGGAACCAAGGCGCCTGCTGCAGCCGCGCCGGCGCAGTCCGGCAGTTCGCTGGTGTCAACTGCGGCGCAGGGGGGGCGTCGGCCGTGAAGTCCGACCTGGGCTCCGGCGTGCTCGCGCGCGCCCCGGAGCCGGCTGTTTCCGTGAGTTCGTCAATCGCTCCCCTGATCGAGCTCGTCGATGTGGTTAAGACCTACCGCAGCGGGGAGTTGGACGTCGAAGTGCTCCACGGGGTCAGCCTGAAGATCTATCCGGGCGAGTTCCTCGCGATCATGGGCGCATCGGGCTCCGGCAAGACCACTCTGATGAACATGATTGGCTGCCTCGACCGGCCGACTTCCGGCACCTACCGCTTCATGGGCGAAGACGTCTCGGGCTTCGAGCGCGACGAGCTGGCGCGGCTGCGGCGCGAGGCGTTCGGCTTTGTTTTCCAGAGCTACAACCTCATCGGCACCGCGTCCGCGCTCGAGAACGTCGAGGTGCCGGCGGTCTATTCGGGGATGCCGCCCGCGGAGCGGGATGCGCGCGCCAAAGAGCTACTCGGCTCGCTCGGTCTGGGCGACCGGCTTTCCCACCGGCCCAGCCAGCTCTCAGGGGGGCAACAGCAGCGCGTGTCCATCGCCCGCGCGCTGATGAACGGCGGGCGCATCGTCCTCGCCGACGAGCCCACCGGCGCGCTCGACAGCAAGAGCGGGATTGAAGTCATGGCGCTGCTGCAGGACCTGTCGCGCCGCGGGCACACGGTCATCCTCATCACGCACGCGCTCGACATTGCCGCGCAGGCGAAGAGAGTCGTCGAAATCAGGGACGGGCGGATCGTGAGCGATCCCGGCCCGCAGCTGGCAGGCAGCCAGCAGGTGCCGGACATCGCGCAGGCGCACGACGAGGGCGGCGCTTCCTTTGTCGGCGGCGCGTTCGAGGCGGCGAAGACCGCGTTGCGCGCACTGCGCGCCAACCTGTTTCGCACGGTGCTCACCCTGCTCGGCATCGTGATCGGCGTCGCCTCGGTGATCGCGATGCTCGCCATCGGCGACGGTGCCAAGCAGATCGTGCTCGATCGCATCAGCGCCATGGGCACGAACCTGCTGCTCATTCGTCCGGGCCAGCCGAACCGCAGGGGCGTGGGCGGAACCGTCGCTTCGCTGGTGCCGGAGGACGCCGACAAGCTCGCCGAGCTGCCCAATGTGCTCGCCGCCGTGCCCGAGCTGGGCGGCAGCGTCACCGCCCGCTTCGGCAATTCCGACTACCAGACCCAGGCGACCGGGACCTCCGCGACATTTCCGGTGGCGCGCAACTGGCCGGTCAGCAGGGGAATATTTTTTTCGACGGCGGACCTGAAGAGCTATGCCGCGGTGGTCGTGCTCGGCCAGACTGTCGCGGACAACCTGTTTCCGAAGGACGTCGATCCGATCGGACAGTACATCGTGCTCAACAACGTGATGTTCCAGGTCATCGGCCTGATGGCGGTGCGCGGCGCCTCGCCGCAAGGCCAGGACCAGGACGACGTAGTGCTGGTTCCCCTCACCACCGGCGGCCTGCGCCTTTTCGGCCAGCGCTTCCTGCGCACCATTACGGTGGCGGTGGACGACGTTGCTCTGATCGACGAAACCCAGGATGCAGTGACGGCGCTGCTGCAGGCGCGGCACCAGACCACGGACTTCCAGATCCGCAACATGGCATCGATCCTCGAAACGGCCACGGACACGCAGAACACCCTGACTGTCCTGCTCGGATCGGTCGCGGCAATTTCGCTGCTGGTGGGCGGCATCGGCGTGATGAACATCATGCTGGTGAGCGTGACCGAACGCACGCGCGAGATCGGCATCCGCATGGCGACCGGCGCGCGCATGCGCAACATTCTGCAGCAGTTCCTGACCGAGGCGCTGGTGGTGTCGCTGCTCGGCGGGGCGATCGGCGTCGCGGTCGGGATCGCCGCGGCGGCGATCATCGGCGTGTTCGGCACGCCGGTCCAGTACTCGATCGGTCCGGTGCTGCTCGCCTTCGGTTGCGCGTTCGTCACCGGGCTCATCTTCGGTTACATGCCGGCGCGCAAGGCGGCGCGGGTCGACCCGATAGTGGCGCTGGCGACGTGAGCGACATGACACAGCGGCTCAGATTTTTCCTGGCCGTGCTGGCCGCGCTCGCGCTGGGCGCCTGCGCGATCGGCGGCAATCCGCCGGCGGCCGCGCCCGCAATGCCGGGGGCGTGGGCCGAGTCGGCCGCGCCGGATGCGGCTTTGCCGGAGCGGGACTGGTGGCGCAGTTTCGGCTCGGCGGAACTCTCCGGGCTGATCGATGCAGCATTGAGAGCGAGTCCCGACATGGCGATCGCCGCCGAGCACGTGCGCCAGGCCGAAGCGCAGGTGCGGATCGCGGGCTCGACCTTGTTTCCGGCATTGAACTTCAGCGCCGCCAGCGCACACCAGGAAACGCGGTC
>JADGRR010000246.1 GCA_017880745.1 Burkholderiales bacterium | reverse complement strand
CATACGCAACAAATAGCGGTAGACGCGATCTTGATGACGCCGCACCAGTTCGGAAAATGCGTTCCGATCACCCGCTTGCGCGCGCCGCACGCAGTCTTCATCAGGGCCATCGGAAGCCAGCACACCGATCACCTCATCCTATAAACGAATGGCGACAGATTAGGTTCCATCGACATCATACGTCTTTATTCAGGCGCCCTGGACTGCCGGAATCGCTCAACGGTGGGATGCCTGAAAGTCAGGCGTAGAGCCATTCTCCAGCAGGTTTACCCACTATGCCTGCTGTTTCTTTCCCGATGTCCGCGTCACCGCCTGTATCCTGCCGGCCCGCAGGAGACTCGTGAATTTCCGCCATAGCTCGACAAGAACGCCACGCGCGCGGCGTCGTTCCTAAAGCTCCTCTTGCCGTAGACGGCATGCACGGCCGCGTCGAGCTGGTGATGGGCCCTCGCCAAAACAGGCGGTATGGTCAGCGGATCGCACCGGCCGACCAGCGAGGCGCCAGGGAACTCAGCGCGCATCGAGCACGCCTTGCGCCGCTGTTTCGATTTTTTGCTGTTTCACCCCCGCCGGTGCTTGTGCACCTGGGCCGCCGAATGATGTCTGCGACAAGACATTGTTAGCGTCATGGTCTCTTCCTCCCGCGCCGCAGTTTCGTATTCTTTGACCTAAGTTAAATCATTCTGCGAAGCCATTCAGTAGAGTCCATCGGAACCGGGGCGGGTCGGCGCCGCCGGCCTTTGCGATAAACAACACCACTACAGAAGAGGCCACAAAAATGAACAGCCAATCTCAGGAAGAGCCAATCCCTATGATGCAGAAATTTCTGGACAACCCCTTCCTGCTGCTGTTTTTCGGCGTCATGGTTCCCATGGTGGTCTACACCCTCTGGGGCGTCATAGAAATTCTGACGGTTCCCCTTGCCAAATAAGCATCTATCGATACATCGCGCGTTTTTTGAGCAAGGGGTGGGAATATGAGCGCAATACTGCCGCCGTCAGAACGACTCTGGTGGAAACAACCGTTGGATCGTGTCGAAGGGACATGGATTCTGATTGCCTTTATCTGGTGCATGATCATGTTTGCCATGATGGTTGGCTGGCATATCTACGGCAAGCAGAACCTGTCGACCGAGACCTACAAGACCACCCCCGAGATGTACACGGCGAAGGCGCAGACCGTGGTGGACAAATACACCGTGCGCAAGGAAACCGACAAACAAATTCCGGTGGTGCATCCGCCCGCCGGCAGCGACGTTTATCTCATCGCCCGTCTTTGGGATTGGTGGCCAATTCTGGAGTTGGAGAAAGACAAGACCTATCGCCTGCATCTGACCTCGATGGACTACAACCACGGTTTTTCGCTGCAACCCGTCAACATCAACATCCAGGTCGTGCCGGGCTATGAGCATGTGGTGAAGGTGACGCCGAACCAGGCGGGAACGTTCTCCATCGTTTGCAACGAATACTGCGGGATCGGCCATGCCAACATGGCCGGCCGCATCTACGTCAAATAAGGGGAGGCGCCAATGACTACCTATCGCACCTGCCCGCGCTCCGGGCTCCAGTTTGAGAGCCAGGCAGAGAAACTGATACTCGCCAATGCCGTTGCCGGCGTGGTTTTCCTGCTGCTCGGCGGCGTCCTGGCTATCGGAGTAGTACTTACCCGCTGGCCTGCAGTGCACTGGCTCGCTGCCGACACCTTTTACCTGGTGCTGACCGCCCACGGCCTCGACATGCTGATCTTCTGGATCATATTCTTCGAAATCGCCGTTCTCTACTTCTGTTCCTCGACCTTGCTCCGCTGCCGCATCGCCACGCCCCGAATTGCCTGGCTGGGTTTCGCCCTGATGCTGATCGGCTCGGTCACGACCAACGTCGCGGTGTTCAGGGGCGGATCGAGCGTGATGATGACCTCCTACGTGCCGATGATGGCCGAGCCGGCGTTCTATCTCGGCCTGATCCTGTTTGCGGTGGGCGCGCTGATCGGCTGCTTTGTTTTCTTCGGCACCCTCGTCGTGGCCAAGGCCGAGAAGACCTACCAGGGCTCGGTGTCGCTGGTCACTTTCGGCGCGATTACTGCCGCCATCATCGCGGTGTTCACCATCGTCTCGGGCGCGATCATCCTGATCCCCACCTTCCTCATGTCGGTGGGCATCGTCAAGGCAGTGGATCCGCTGATGTATCGTACGATCTGGTGGGCCTTTGGCCACTCCTCGCAGCAAATCAACGTCGCGGCTCACATTTCGATCTGGTACGCCATCGCCGCCATCTGCTTCGGCGCCAAACCGATGTCCGAGCGCGTGAGCCGCGGCGCCTTCCTGCTCTATATCCTGTTCCTGCAACTGGCGAGCGCGCATCACCTGCTGGCGGATCCCGGACTGAGCACCGAATGGAAGGTTGTCAATACCAGCTACTTCATGTACTTCGCCGTGCTCGCTTCGATGATCCACGGCCTCACCATTCCCGGCGCCATCGAAGTGGCGCAGCGCAAGAAAGGATTCACCAAAGGCCTGTTCGAATGGCTCAGAAAAGCGCCGTGGGGCAATCCGGTGTTCTCCGGAATGTTCATTTCCCTGATCGGCTTCGGTTTCCTCGGCGGCATCTCCGGGGTGATGATGGGCACGGAACAATTGAACATGATCATCCATAACACCATCTACGTCCCCGGCCACTTCCATGCCACGGTGGTGATCGGCACCACGCTTTCGTTTATGGCGCTGACCTATTTCCTGATACCGGTGCTGTTCAAGCGCGAAATGATCAACCCGGGCCTGGCGAAGCTGCAGCCTTACCTGTTCGGCCTGTCGATGTATTTCTTCGTGCTGGTGATGATGGGGGCAGGCACCCTCGGCGTCCCGCGCCGCCACTGGGACCTAGCCATGGGCGGCTCGCCGCTTGCCTACGAGTTTCCCGGCGCCGCCTATCTGATGATGGGGCTAGTCGGAATTGCGGGTTTGATGGCCATCACCGGCGGCGCAATCTACATTTACATTACCGTCGGCTCGCTGCTCTGGGGCAAGAAACTGGACGTCGGCGCGATCAGCCAGACGACGGTGCCAATTCCGCTCGTCCCCTCCACCCTCGCGCTCGAGGGGCATGGATCGGCCGGCTTCGCGGCGCCGGGCACATTTGCCCTGGCGTCGGTGTTTTTGGTAGCGTTCGTGCTGTATTACTTCATCAACTGGAAGTATCTGTCCCAGGTCTGGGGCCTCGCTTGAGTCCGTGCCGGAGATGAATGCGGTAATGCATCGGTCGGAACAACGATGTTTCGACCGATTGCACGCGTTGGCATAACATGTAGACCGTATACAGGCAAACATGGACACGACGCTACGCAGCAACGACGCCGCGCACCTCGCGCGCAAGGTCCTCGGGCTGTTCAAGCTGCGCATCGGTTTTGTCATCATGATCACCGCCTTGGCCGGCTTCGCCGTCACCCCCGGGGCCGGGCCGGGCGGGATCCCGCTCGCGGTGCTCGCGCTCGCCGTGCTGATCGCTTCGGCGAGTGCAGGTGCGTTCAATCAGTACATAGAGTACGACACCGACCGCTTGATGCTGCGTACCCGCGGCCGCGCCTTCGCTACCGGCGAGCTGCCGCATACGCCGGCATGGCTGGCGCTGATTGGCATCCTGCTTGCGGGGTCGGTCGCGGCGGCGTGGTATGCGACCAATCCGCTCGCCGCGCTGTATGTCTTCCTCGGCGCATTCTTCTACGCCGTCGTCTACACCGTTTGGCTCAAGCGCCGCACCTGGCTCAACATCGTCGTCGGCGGGCTGGCGGGCAGTTTTTCCGTGCTCGCAGGCGCCGCGGCGGCGAATCCGGAACTTGGCGCGGTGCCGCTCCTGCTCGCGCTGGTGCTGTTCCTATGGACACCGCCCCATTTCTGGAGCCTTGCCATCGCCAACAGTTCCGACTACGAAACGGCGGGCGTGCCGATGCTGCCGGTGGTCGTCGGAAATGCACGCGCCGCGCAAATCGTATTCGCCAGCACCCTCGCGCTGGTCGGCGTTTCGCTGCTGCCTGTGTTCTTCGGGGCGGGCCTGATCTATTTCGCTGGTGCCCTGGCCGGCGGTGTCCATTTCATTCGCAAAGCGTGGCAACTGGCGCGCGCGCCCAGCCGCAAGACGGCGATGAGTTCGTTCCACGCGTCGCTGGCTCAACTGAGCCTGTTGCTTGTGGCAGCGATGACCGACGCGCTGCTGTTCTGAGCAGGAACCGCTTGCGCCCGATTGCCGCGGCCAAGCCCGGAACGAACTGGCTTCGTCAACGTATGCAGCCTATCCGAGCGCAATTCCCGGCGGCATACACCGGCCCCGCCGCTCACAGCCGCTGGCGCCGCCTTTATGCCCGCACAACGCTGGCAATACTTTGTTGCGTGGGCGTCCCTGCCGCGGCCCTGGACGGCGCTACGCCGGGCGCGGCCGTCGCGCCGGCGTACGCTCCCGCCCTGGACCAGACTGCCGCCTTGCGTGGCAGCCAGGCCGCAGTGGGGCGCGCCATCGGCGACTACACGCTTCAGGACCGCGAGGGGCACGCCGTTCGCCTGTCGAGCTACCGCGGCAAACCGCTGCTGGTGAGCTTCATCTACACCGGCTGTTTTCAGGTCTGCCCAACGACCACCCGGGCGCTGCAAAAGGCGACGTCGGTTGCACGCGCGGCCCTCGGCGATGGCCGGTTCAATGTGATCAGCATCGGTTTCAACCAGCCGGCCGACTCGCCGCAGGCGCTCAAATCCTTCGCTGCCCAATACGGCATCAACTCACCCAACTGGGAATTTCTCAGCCCGCCCGCTGCCATCGTGCCGGATCTGGCGCGTGACTTCGGCTTCGCCTTTGTCGCCACCGCGGCGGGTTTCGACCACCTGCTGCAGGTCAGCGTGGTTGACGCCGAGGGGCGCGTGTATCGCCAGATTTACGGCGAGGACTACTCCGCCAACGACCTTACCGAACCACTCAAGCAACTCATCACCGGCACCCCCGTTGCCGACGCTATCAACCTGTCCGCGATCATCGAGCAGGTACGAATACTGTGCTCGGTATATGACCCGCGCACCGGCAAGTATCGCGTAAGCTACGGACTCGTGATCGAGATCGCCGGCGGCGTGACCTTCCTGCTTTGGATCATCTGGTTCTTCCTCAGCGAATGGTTGGCGCGCAGACGCTCGGCGAGGCGCTCGAGCGCTTGATGCGCATCGATCCGACCGGCTTGTCCCAGCGGCTGCGCGATTCGTCGCTGCAGAGGCGCCACCGAGTCACTATGAGGCCATTTCAGAATTGCCGAAATGACCCCTGAAATAGGAAAGCACGAGGGGATGCGCCCTGAAGGAAGTCCCCTCGGGGGATATCCCCTCGTGTTGTGAATGAGGACGCGGCGATGACTCTGGAAAAAGCGAAGAAACTGCTCGCGGTGCAGGCCGAT
>JADGRR010000245.1 GCA_017880745.1 Burkholderiales bacterium | reverse complement strand
TTTTCCATCGCGCACCTCATGGGCGAGATGGGCTTTGATGCAGCGTTCATCGGTGCCGGCGCCGGTGCCCCGGCATTTCTCGGCATCCCCGGCGAGTTCGCGGGTCAGGTCTATTCAGCGAACGAGTTCCTGACCCGGGTCAACCTGATGGGCGGGGACAAGTTCCCGTATCTCGACACGCCGATCACCCTGGGCAAAAGCGTGGTCGTCATCGGCGCCGGCAACACCGCCATGGACTGCCTGCGGGTCGCCAAGCGTCTGGGTACGCCGACCGTGCGCTGCGTCTACCGCCGCTCCGAGACCGAGGCACCGGCCCGCATCGAAGAGCTGCGGCATGCCAAGGAAGAAGGCATCGAGTTTTTCTTCCTGCACGCGCCGGCGGAGATTTTCACCGACGACAACGGCGGCGTCCGGGGGATGAAGGTCGAGAAGATGATGTTGGGTGAACCCGACGAGAAGGGACGGCGCAAGCCCGTGCCGCTCGGCGAGTTCGTCGAACTCAACTGCGACACCGTGATCTACGCGCTCGGCACCAAGGCCAACCCGATCGTCACCAAGTCCACACCCGGCCTGAACCTCAACAAGTGGGGCTACATCGTCGCCGACGCGGACACCCAGGCCACCAGCCTGCCGGGAGTGTTCGCAGGGGGCGACATCGTCACCGGCGCGGCTACGGTGATCCTGGCAATGGGCGCCGGCCGCCGCGCCGCCAAGGCGATCGGCGCCTATCTGCAGGGCAACAAGCAGACCTGGCCGATCACGCAGGCCGACGTCGACGCATTCGTGCCGCCGACGCCGCTGGGCGCGCAAGCGCAGCCCGGCCCCATGACAACCCCGCTCCAAAGCGAGATCCAACCATGACCGAAGCCATGATGTTCTGTCCGCGCTGCCACCGCCCGATCGAAGGCGAGGAAGCCTACATCTGTTGCGCCAACATCGAGCTGCGCTGGCGCTGCAGCGAGTGCGGCAAAGTGAGCGAGGGTTTCGCCTTCCCCTACGGCATGTGTCCGCTTTGCGGCAAGGGACGGCTCGCGCTGCTGGACCGCGGGCCGATCGACGACACGCAGGGCATGGACGCCATCCGCGCGGCGTTCGAGATCGAACTCGGCGGCCGCGCCTTCTACCAGCGCGCGGCGAGCGAGGCGCGGGAACCGGCGCTGCGGGACCTCTTCGGCCGATTGGCCGCGATGGAAGAGGAGCACATGCAGACCTTGTCCAAGCGCTACCACGCGGATCTGCCGCCGCCGGCCGAGGACTTCCACATCGATCATGCCGCCATCTTCGCGGGCGTGGAGCGCAAGCCCGAGGATCCGGCCAACCTGTTTCGCATCGCCATCGCCTTCGAGGAACGGGCGGTAACGTTCTTCAGCGGGCAGGGCGCGCAGGCCCCCGAGGGCTCAGTCGCGCGGGATCTATACAAGGAGCTCGCCGCCGAGGAGCGGGAGCATGTCGCGCTGCTGACTACAGAATTCGAGCGCTGGAAGACCGGCAGGGCCGGGCTGCTATAGCGGCACGGACGCTGCAATGTAAGGAAAGGAAGCTCTGATCAAGCCCGTAATGCAATGAGAGCTTCCTCTGACTTGGGGGATTTACGCCCCGAAGGAAGTCCCCTTGGGGGACAAGGGGGCATAGCCCCCTTGTATAAACCCTCCGAACATGATTGAAAGGAAACCATGAGCAAACGCCTGGTCGTCCTCGAAGGCAACGAGGCCGCCGCACGCATCGCGCACCTCACCAACGAGGTGATCGCGATCTACCCCATCACACCGTCCTCGGCCATGGGCGAGTTCGCCGACGCGTGGTCGGCTGCCAAGCAGAAGAACCTCTGGGGTATGGTACCGGAGGTCATCGAGATGCAGAGCGAGGCCGGCGCCGCAGGTGCGGTGCACGGCGCGCTGCAGGCGGGGGCGCTCACGACGACCTTCACTTCGTCTCAGGGCCTGCTGTTGATGCTCCCCAACATGTTCAAGATCGCGGGCGAACTCACGCCTGCGGTGTTCCACATCGCGGCGCGCACCCTGGCCACGCATGCGCTGTCCATCTTCGGCGATCACAGCGACGTGATGGCGGCAAGGATGACCGGCTGGGCCATGCTCGCCTCCGCCAGCGTGCAGGAAGCGCAGGACATGGCCATGATCGCCCAGATGGCGACGCTGCGTTCACGCCTGCCGTTCATGCATTTCTTCGACGGGTTCCGCACCAGCCACGAAGTGAACAAACTCGAACTCCTGCTCGAGGACGACGTGCGCGAACTGATCGACGAAGAACTGGTGACGGCGCATCGCGCGCGCGCGCTCAACCCGGACAAACCCATACTGCGCGGCTCGGCGCAGAACCCGGACGTGTTTTTCCAGGCGCGCGAAGCGTGCAACCCGTTCTATCTCGCGGTGCCGGGCGTTGTGCAAGAATGCATGGACCGCTTCGCCAAGCTCACCAATCGCCGCTACCGGCTGTTCGATTACCGGGGCGCGCCCGATGCCGAGCGGGTGCTGGTACAGATGGGTTCGGGCGTCGGTGCCTCGGGCGAAGCCGTACGGGCCCTCGCCGCACGCGGTGAAAAAGTGGGCTTGCTCACCGTGCGGCTCTACCGGCCGTTCGACACTCAGGCCTTCGTCGCGGCGTTGCCGCGCAGCGTGCGCGCGATCGCCGTGCTCGACCGCACCAAGGAGCCGGGCGCAGTCGGTGAGCCCATGTATCAGGACATCGTCACCGCCCTGGTCGAGGCGTGGCCGCAGGAGTTCGCGACGCCGAAGGTCATCGGCGGCCGCTACGGCCTGTCGTCCAAAGAGTACACGCCGGCCATGGCCAAGTCCGTCCTGGACGAATTGACGAAGCCGCAACCCAAGCGCCATTTCACCGTCGGGATCGTCGATGACGTCACCAGGCTGTCGCTGACTGTGGACCAGGATTTTGACACCGAACCCGACGACGTCACTTGCGCGGTGTTCTATGGATTGGGCGCGGACGGCACCGTCGGCGCGACCAAGAACTCGGTGAAGATCATCGGCGAGAACACGCCGCTCCACGCGCAAGGCTACTTCGTTTATGACAGCAAGAAATCGGGCGCGATCCCCATATCGCACCTGCGCTTTGGCCCCAGGCCGATCGAATCGACCTATTTGATCCGGCACGCCGACTTCGTCGCCTGCCACCAGTTCGAATTCATGGAGAAACTCGACGTGCTGGCGCTGGCGCGCCCGGGCGCCACCTTCCTGCTGAACAGCCCCTACGGACCCGACGAAGTCTGGGACAAACTTCCGCGCGAGGCGCAGGAGCAGATCCTCGCCAAGAAACTCAAGATGTACGTGGTCGACGCGCTGGCGGTGGCGAAAGAGGCCGGCCTCGCGGGCCGCATCAATACCGTCACCCAGGCCTGCTTTTTCGCCATTTCGGGCATCCTGCCGCGCGACGAGGCGATCGAAAAAATCAAGTCCTCGATCCGCAAGACCTACGGCAAGCGCGGCGAAACCGTATTGCACCGCAACTTCGCTGCCGTGGACCAGTCGCTCGCCGCGCTGCGCGAAGTGCGCGTGCCGGGCCGGGCCGACTCGGCACGGCATCGCCGGCCGGTGGTGCCGCGCCCGGCCCCGGATTTCGTGCAACGCGTCACCGCGATGATGCTCGACGGCAAGGGCGACCTGCTGCCGGTGTCGGCGCTGCCGGTCGACGGCACCTTCCCCACCGCGACCTCGCAGTGGGAAAAGCACAGCATCGCCCACGAAATTCCGATCTGGGACGAGACTATCTGCACCCAGTGCGCATTGTGCCCGCTGGTGTGCCCGCACGCCGCCATCCGCATGAACGTCTATTCCCCCGATCAGTTGAAAGGCGCGCCGGCGGGCTTCAAGAGCGTGCCCTGGAGGAGCAAGGAGGGCGACAAGCTGGACGGCTGGGCTTACACGCTGCAAGTGGCGCCGGAGGACTGCACCGGCTGCGGCATCTGCGTGGACATATGCCCCACGCGCAACAAGGAGATGGTCAAGCGCAAGGCCATCAACATGGAGCCCAAGCTCGACCACCTCGAGGTCGAGCGGCGCAACTACGAGTTCTACCTCGGATTGCCCGAGACGCGCCCGCCGTGGGACACGATCGATCTGCTGAAGGGCTCGCAGTTGCGCGCGCCCTTGTTCGAGTACTCCGGCGCCTGCTCCGGCTGCGGCGAAACGCCATATCTGAAGCTTCTGTCGCAGCTCTGCGGCGATCACCTGCTGGTGGCCAACGCCACCGGCTGCTCGTCGATCTATGGCGGCAACCTGCCCTCCACACCGTGGGCGCAGAACCGCGCCGGCCAGGGTCCGGCATGGGCGAACAGCCTGTTCGAGGACAACGCCGAGTTCGGGCTGGGCATGCGCCTCGCTCTGGACACGCAGCGCGATTTGGCGCAAGCACTGGTGCACGCCCTGCGCGGCGAAATCGGCGAGACTCTGGCGGACGCGCTGCTGGAAGCACCGCAGGAATCGGACGAGCAGATTCGCAAGCAGCGCAAGCGCGTAGCCGAGCTCAAGCCCATCCTGTCTCAAATCGCATCCCTGCGAGCACAACAGTTGCTCGCAGTTGCCGACAGCCTGATCGTCCGCAGCGTGTGGATCGTCGGCGGCGACGGCTGGGCATACGACATCGGCTACGGCGGCCTCGACCACGTGCTCGCCTCGGGACGCAATGTCAACATCCTGGTGCTCGACACCGAGGTCTACAGCAACACCGGCGGTCAGGCGTCGAAATCGACGCAGCGCGGCGCGGTGGCGAAGTTCGCCGCCGCCGGCAAGTCCTCGGGCAAGAAGGATCTGGGCATGATCGCCATGGCCTACGGCAATGTGTATGTGGCCCAAGTGGCGATGGGCGCGAACCCGGTGCACACGGTGCGCACCTTCCAGGAAGCGGCGTCGTGGCCGGGACCGTCGCTGATCATCGCCTATAGCCACTGCATCGCCCACGGCATCGACATGGCTACCGCCATGAGCCACCAGCGCGACGCGGTCAAGAGCGGCTACCTGACGCTGTACCACTACGACCCGCGACTGGGAATGAACGGCGCCACGCAGCCGCTGAAGCTCGATTCACGCAAGCCGACGATCCCGGTCGAACGCTTCACCATGAAAGAGGGCCGCTACGCCATGCTCGCACAGGCCGACCCGGAACGGGCCAAGCTGTTGATGATCGCGGCGCAGGCCGATGCCGACGCGCGCTGGAACCTCTACGAGCAAGTGGCCGGCGTGCATCGCACCGTGACCAGGCACGGCAAACACGGCGAGGACAGCGGCGACGCGGCGCCCGCGGCGGCTGCGCCGCCCCCCAAGGAGGAGGAAGCATGAGCACCGATCTGCGCAGCCGGTATCTGGGCCTGGAACTCAGGAACCCCATCGTGGCCGCGGCCTCGCCCATGACCGGTTCGATAGACAGCCTCAAGCGGCTGGAGGACGCGGGTGTCGCGGCCGTG
>JADGRR010000244.1 GCA_017880745.1 Burkholderiales bacterium | reverse complement strand
CTTGCCTATCGGGCGGTCGAACACGATGCGCTCGGTCGCGTATTTCAACGCCGTCCGGGTGAACCATCGCGCATCTCCGATCGACTCGTGCGACACCAGGATGCGCTCGGCGTTCATGCCGTCGAGGATGCAGCGGCATCCCTTGCCCTCCCCGCCGATCAGGTTCGCGGCGGGAACGCGCAGGTTTTCGATGAACACTTCAGTGGCGCTGTGGTTGATCATGGCCTTGAGCGGACGGATCTCCATGCCCTTGCCCAGGGAGTCGCGGATGTCGACCAGGAACACCGACAGGCCTTCGGTCTTCTTCGCCACCTGGTCGAAGGGCGTGGTGCGAACCAGCAGCAGCATCAAGTCCGAGTGCAGCGCGCGCGAGGTCCAGACTTTCTGCCCGTTGATGACGTAGTGGTCGCCGTCGCGCACTGCGCGCGTTTTCAGCTT
This sequence comes from Burkholderiales bacterium, assembly GCA_017880745.1. Classification (GTDB taxonomy): domain Bacteria; phylum Pseudomonadota; class Gammaproteobacteria; order Burkholderiales; family SG8-39; genus 2-12-FULL-64-23. The sequence continues at coordinate 5,005 of JADGRR010000244.1, read as the reverse complement.
GGTGGTGTCGGTGCCGGTGGTGGGTTCGGTGACGCCGAATGCCTGCAGGCGCAGTTCGCCGCTCGCGATCTTCGGCAGATAGCGCGCCTTCTGCTCGGGACTGCCATGGCGCAGCACAGAACCCATGGTGTACATCTGGGCGTGGGCGGCGGCCGCGTAGCAGCCCGCCGTGTGGCACTCCTCCAGCACCACGCCCGCGGCCCGCAGCGGCAGGCCCGCGCCACCGTACTCTTCCGGGATCAGCGCGGCGAGGTAGCCCGCCTGCGTCAGCGCTTTCACGAATTCGGTAGGGTAGACCTCGCGCTCGTCGAGGTCGCGCCAATAGCTGCCGGGAAAGTCCGCGCAGATGCGCCGCACGCTGTCGCGGATTTCGGGATAGTCCTCGCCCAGCGGCACGCGCACTTCAGCGTGCGTGATCGATGCGTTCATTGATTCGTCTCCTCTCTATGGGAGCGCGAGCGGCCTGTCGTCACGCTAATTGTAACGCCGCGTGCCAGGTCATTCGGGCTTGATGCCTGCGCCGGTAGCGATCTTGCGGTACATCTCGATGTCGTCTTTCACCACGGTGGCGAACTCTTCGGCCGAGGTGCCGACTACCGGCATGCCCGCTGCCTCGAGCTTGGCGCGTATGTCGGGCGCATGCAATGCTTTCAGCAACTCGGTGTTGAGGCGCTTCACGATCGGGGCCGGCAGGCCGGCAGGCCCGAAGAAGCCGAGCCAGGACCGCGGCATGGCGTAGCCGGGCACCGACTCGCCGATGCTCGGTATCTCCGGCACGCTAGGCTGGCGCTTGGCTTCTACCAGGCCAAGGATCTTGATCTTGCCGCCGCGCATCTGCGGAATTGCGGTCGAGAGCGTCGTGAAGATCGCGGGAATCTGCCCGCCGACCAGGTCCTGCATGGCCTGTCCCGCACCCCTGTAGGGCACGTGGATCATGTCGATGCCGGTGACCTGCTTGAACAGTTCTCCGGCGAGATGGTGCGGCGAACCCGTGCCCGAGCTGCCGAAGGATATCTTGCCCGGATTCTTTTTCACGTATTCGGCGAATTCCTTCGCGTCGTTTGCCGGCACCGACGTGTGCACCGCCAGCACGAGCGGCACCTCGACCGCCTCGGTGAGCGCGGTGAAGTCCTTCACCGGATCGTAGGGCAGCGCCTTGTTCGTGAATTTCACGATGCCGTGGGTGGCGCCCGTGCCGAGGATGATCGTATAGCCGTCCGGCGCGGCGCGCGCCACGAAATCCGAACCGATCACGCCGCCGGCTCCGCTGCGGTTTTCCACGATGATCGGCTGGCCCATGTTCTCGCTCATCCTCTGCGCAACGGAGCGCGCGAGGAGGTCGGTCGATCCCCCCGGTCCGTAAGGCACCACGATCGTAATGGCTCTGTCCGGGTACCCCTGCGCCAGCGCGCAGGTCCAAGCCGCTGCGGCCAGAACGACGGCAACGATCGTCCCAAGTGCTTTTTTCACCACGTCGATTTCCCTCCTCTTGGCTCCAGTGTCCGTAATCGATTTGCATCGATCCCGCGAGTCCGCGCTCGCGCGACTCGAGACTTGCGGAAAATTTTCGTTGTGCGTACATTCTGTCGCTCGCCTGCTTCGCTTGTCAACGCCGATCCGGTGAACAGCGATTCCCGGCGTGGCGCGAACAGCCGAAGAGAGGATCCAGGCCATGATGCAGCGTTTCGTTTCGATTTCCGGCCGCACGGCCATCGTTACCGGATCCGGCCGCAACATCGGGCGCGCCATCGCCCTGGCGCTGGCCGAGGGCGGCGCCAATGTAGTGGTGAACGGACATAGCGACCGGGACGCGGTCGATGCGGTCGTCGCGGAGATCCGCCGCGGCGGAGGCAAAGCGCTCGGCGTCATGGCGGACGTTTCCTCGCACGAAGAGGTGGTCGAGCTGGTGCGCAAGACCGTGGCCGAGTTCGGCTCGGTTGACATCGCGGTCTCGAATGTCGGTGTGCGCCGCAAGCAGCCGTTTCTCGATATTTCGCCCGAAGACTGGCAGCTGGTGCTCGATACCAATCTCTCGCCCGCCTTCTACATGGCGCGCAACGTCATCCCGCACATGCAGAAGGGCAAGTGGGGCCGGATCATCCACATCTCCGGATTCGACGGGTTCTGGGGCCAGGTGACCGAGCGCGCCCACAACATCACCGCCAAGGCCGGACTGCACGGCCTGTCGAAGGCGCTCGCGCGCGAATTCGGCCCGGACGGCATCACCGCCAATTCAGTCGTGCCCGGGGCCATCGACACCGTTCGGGACTGGTCCCAATACGCGCACCAGGACCAGGAGCGCATCCGCAGCGAAATCCCCTGCGGCCGCTTCGGAAAGACCGACGAGGTGGCCGCAGCCTGCGTGTTCTTGTGCGCCGAGACGGGCGCTTTCGTCTCCGGCCAGGCGATTCACGTGAACGGCGGACACTACATGTTCTAGCAGGCGCTGCGCTAGTGCATGGGCCGCGGCAAATGACTGCTATCGGTGTCGATCGCCGGGTAAAGCAGCCCCATTAGTCTCCCATTTCAATCATTTGACGCGAGCGAATTGTCGATCAACCGCGCCAATGCAGAAGCAAATGCTCCGGCTTCGATCAAGCGGCCAGCCAGTTCTTCACAGGTAACGGTACGGCGTCGCAGAATGACCTCATCCTCCGGGTATCCCATCACGTCGCACAGCAAGCGCCAGTCGGTGGCGCCGACCAGTGTTCCTGCGACCAGCAATACGCCGGCATGCCGCCTTCTTTGTGCCAGGCCAACCAGCTTGCGGTAGTCGGCGTCCACCACTTCCCAGGGCGACAAGCCGCCAAAGCAGGCCCAGTTCACCGTTCGAACGTCAATCATTGCATTCGCGAAGGGCAGGTCATGTGCCGGTAATGCATATGCCGTCACGCCAAATTCTGCGAGCGCGGCGGCATGCAGTTGCCCCAGCCAACGATAGCAGCCAACCAGGCTGTCCTCCAGCAGCGGATGTCCATACGGCAGAATGATCGAGGCACTGACCATCCACTGCCCCGTCAGCACCGCCCCGCCGCCGGCCTCCCGGTCAAGCAGTTCGACCCGGCCATTGACGCGCTGTTCGATGACCTTGCGCTGCGATCGCTGCGCATTGCCGAGCACGAGTGCGGGAGATCGGTGTGTCCAGACACGAAAGCGCGGCGCTCCATCGAGCGCCGCGAGCTGTGCGATATTCCAGGCTTGTTCTTCAGCCGCGGTGTTTACGTCGATTCCTTCAGCAGGGCGATCGGCTTCCCTTGGGCGAAGGTTTCCTCGCTCTTGACCAATATCTTTTCGATGCGGCCGTCCACCGGCGCAACGATTTCCTGGTTGGTCTTGATCAGGACGACATTGGCAATGGGCTGACCGGCGCGAACCGTGTCGCCCTCGCCGACCAGCCATTTGTCCAGCAGTGCTTCCGTTCCCGCGTCGATATCCTTCCACGCATCGGCCGCGAGCGTGATCTCGATCACGCAGCAAGCGCCTCGGCGACGTGGGCCTTCATCAGCTTTTGTACGGCATCGACGATGCCGCCGACTTGCGGGATGACAAACTGCTCGAGCGGCCGACTGTACGGAATCGGCACATTGGGCACCGCGAGTCGCCTGATCGGGGCCTTCAGCGTCAGTGTATCCAGGTTCTCGGCCACGATCGCCGAGATTTCGCCGCTCAATCCAAAGCCGAGGTAATCCTCGTCGGCGATCAGCAGGCGGCCGGTTTTTGCGACGGATTTGAGCACCGCATTCCTGTCAAGGGGAACCAGGGTGCGCAGATCGATGACTTCTGCGCTGACCCCGTGCTGTGCCAGCTCATCGGCCGCGACCAGCGCCTTTTGTACCATCTGGCTGATGCTTACGATGGTGGCATCCTTCCCCTCGCGCACCACCTTGGCCTGCCCGAACGGAATGGTATAGGGCGCTTCCGGCACATCGTTGCTGCTGCCCTCGAAATACGCCATCCAGGGCAAGCCCATGATGCCTTTGTGGTACATGAACATGACCGGATTGTCATCGCGGATGGCCTGGATCATGAGGCCTTTCGCGTCATACGCGTTGGATGGCACCACGACTTTGATACCCGGCATGTGGGCGAAGGTCGCGTACAGGCATTGCGAGTGCTGTGCGGCATCGTTGTAGCCGCCGCCGATCGCGGTGGTCAGCACCACCGGCAGCTTGATGTTGCCGCCTGCCATGTAGGTGTTTTTTGCAAGGTGATTGTAAATCTGGTCCATGCAGACGCCGAAAAAGTCGACGAACATCAATTCGACGATCGGCCGCATGCCGGCGGCGGCGGCACCGGTCGCGGTGCCGATGAAAGCGGTTTCCGAGATCGGCGTGTCCATGATCCGGTCTTTGCCGAACTTATCGAGCAAGCCGCCGGTTGCGCCAAAGATGCCGCCATACTTTCCTATGTCCTCGCCCATGACGAATACATTGGCGTCGCGTTCCATTTCCTGGGCGATTCCCTCGGAGATCGCCTGTGCCATCGTGAGTTTGCGTGCTGCAGTCATGTTCTGCTCCTCGTTTCAGTCGGTTTGGGTTCAGACGAAAACATCGTTGAGCGCATCCTGCGCCGCCGGGTAGGCACTCTGGCGCGCGAACGCGAAGGCGTCGGCAACGCGCTTTTTTGCGCGCGCCGCGATTGCGCCTTGTTCGCCTTCCGTCATCATGCCGAGGTTTTTCAGAACGCCCGCCAGTTTCGGAATTGGATCGTTCTTGCGCAGGTTGGCGACTTCGTCTTTGGGACGGTAGAGTTCCGGGTCGCCCTGAAAATGGCCCAGATAACGATCCGTCTTCACTTCGATCAGGCCTGGGCCATCACCGCGGCGCGCGCGCTCGATCAGAGGCGCGACCGACTCGTACACTTCCAGTGCGTCATTGTTTGCCACCCAAACGCCGGGGATGCCGTAGGCCGAGGCGCGGTCTGAGACCAATTCCACGCAAGTGGCTTCCGACTTCGGTACCGAGATCGCCCATTTGTTGTCTTCGCAAACGAAGATCACCGGCAA
>JADGRR010000243.1 GCA_017880745.1 Burkholderiales bacterium | reverse complement strand
GAGCCCGGTGATCGGCAGGGTCGAGGTGTTGGAGGCGAAAAATCCGTCTGCCGCCAATTTCGGCTCGGCCTCTTTCGTGACCTGCGCCTTCAACTCGCGATTCTCGAACACCGCTTCGATGACGAGGTCGCAGCCCGCGAGGTCATCGGCCGAGGCGGTCGGCTTGATCAGGTCCAGCGTCTGGCTCGCGCCTGCGGCGTCAGCGCGGCCCTGCTTGATGCGTTTGTCCAGCAACCTGGCGCTGTAGGCTTTGCCGATCGTAGCCTGATCGAGGGTCACGTCCTTCAGCACGCAGGGGATGCGGCGCGTGGCGTTGGCCCAGGCGATGCCCGCGCCCATCATGCCGGCGCCGAGTATGCCCACCTTCGCCGCCTTCCATTTCGGCACGTTCTTCGGGCGCGAGGCCCCGGACTTGATCGCGTTGAGATTGAAGAAGAAGGCCGTGATCATGTTGCGCGCGACCTGTCCGGTCATCAGCTTCGCCAGATAGCGCGACTCGTTGCGCATGGCGGAATCGAAATCCGTCAGCGTGCCTTCGACGGCGCAGGAGAGTATCGCTTCGGGCGCCGGATACAGCCCGCGCGTCTTCTGTGTGAGTATGGCAGGCGCGACGGCAAGCATCATGCCGGCGCCGGGGGCGCGGGCGCCGCCGCCGGGTATCCGGTATTCCTTGCGGTCCCACGGTTGCTTCGGTTCCGGGTTCGCAGCGATCCAGGCGCGAGCGCGCGCGGCGAGCGCGTCGCGATCTGCGACCAACTCGTCGACGAGCTTCAACTTCATCGCCTCGGCCGGGCGCATCAGTTTGCCTTCGGCCAGCAGCGGCAGCGCCGCCTGCAGCCCGAGCAGGCGCACCGTCTTGGTCACCCCGCCCGCACCCGGCAGCAGGCCCAGGCTCACCTCGGGGCAGCCGAGTTCGATTTTCGAGTCGTCGATGCAAATGCGCCAGTGCGCGGCGAGGCAGATCTCCCAGCCGCCGCCGAGCGCGGCGCCGTTGATCGCCGCCACCACGGGCCGGCCGGAGAGCTCGAGCTTGCGCAACGCCGCCTTGATCGCCTCGATGTTGCGGTACGCCGCGGGCGCATCCTTTTCGGTCAGGCGCAGCACCTCCTTCAGCTCCGCGCCGGCGAAAAAACTCTTCTTGGCCGAGGCCAGGATCACACCGCGCAGCTTGTCCTTGTCCGCGATCACGCGCTCGACGCAGGCGATGAAATCCTGGTGCCAGGCCCGCGACATGGTATTGACCGGGCCGTCGGGGCTGTCGAAAGTCAGGGTGACGATGCCCTCGGCATCGATTTCGTAGCGTATTTGGTTCATGAGTGTTTTGAGAGCTTAAGAGTAAGAAAATGGGAAAAGAGAATCGTCTTTTGCGAGCGAGACGCGGACAGAATTGGCAAAGAATTCTGATTTGTAAACGTCTCCCGATTTTGCGCAGTTGCGCTTTTGCAACTGTGCAAAATCGGGAGAAAAGCGATGGCGATTCGAGCTCAGCTGTCGGCGTCCGAAGTATTCGTCTCAGGGAAGATCAAAACAATGCGGTTTGTTGTTCCGCGCGCAAGCTCACCCCGTCTGCTTCTACAAGCGTTCGATAATGGTGGCGATGCCCATGCCGCCGCCGATGCACAGCGTCGCCAGGCCGTAGCGCAGCTTGCGCCGCTCGAGTTCGTCGAGCAGGGTTCCGAGGATCATCGCGCCGGAGGCGCCCAGAGGATGCCCCATGGCGATGGCGCCGCCGTTGACGTTGACTTTTTCCGCAGGCACGCCGAGTTCCTTCATGAACTTCATCGGCACGACAGCGAAGGCCTCGTTGACTTCGAACAGGTCGATCTGGTCCACCGTCATGCGCGCGCGCGCCAGCGCTTTGCGCGCCGCCGGCGCCGGCCCGGTGAGCATGATAGTCGGATCCGCACCGGTGATCGCGGCGGCGACGACGCGGCCGCGCGGGGCGAGGCCCAGCTCGCGCCCCTTCTTCTCGCTCCCGATCAGGATCGCGGCAGCGCCATCGACGATGCCAGAGGAATTGCCGGCGGTATGGATGTGGCGGATACGCTCGACCTGGGGATACTTTTGCAGCGCCACCGCGTCGAATCCCATCTTGCCCGGCTGCTCGAATGAAACCGGCAGCGCGCCGAGCGCCTCCATGGTCGTACCCGGACGGATGGTCTCGTCCTGCTCCAACACCGCCAGTCCGACCCGGTCGAACACCGGGACTATCGATTTGTCGAAATATCCGGCGGCGCGCGCGGCGGCCGCTTTCTTGTGCGAGCCCATGGCGAATGCGTCCACCTGCTCGCGGGTGAAGCCTTCCAGCGTCGCGATCAGATCGGCGCTGATGCCCTGCGGGATAAAGTGCGTGGCGAGACTGGTTTCGGGATCCTGCGCCCAGGGGCCGCCGTCGGAGCCGATCGGTATGCGCGACATCGATTCGACGCCGCCCGCGACCACCAGGTCTTCCCAGTCGGAGCGGATTTTCTGCGCCGCGAGGTTGACCGCTTCCAGGCCGGAGCCGCAGAAGCGGTTCAGCTGAAACCCGGCGGCCTTCCAGTCCCAGCCGGCCGCGAGGGCCGCGGTCTTGCCGATGCAGGCGCCCTGCTCGCCGATAGGCGAAACGCAGCCGATCACCACATCGTCGACCTGGCTGGTATCCAGGTCATGACGAGCGGCAAGCGCGTTGAGCGCCCCGGCGAGCAGATTGACCGGCTTGATGTCGTACAGGGCGCCGCTCGATTTGCCGCGGCCGCGCGGCGTGCGGATTGCATCGAAAATCATGGCTTCGGCCATGGTGGTCTCCCGGATCAGGTTGAAGGTGCACGGGCGCAGGCGATATGCGCCGCAGGAGGCTCATGATACAACTCTTCGACCTGGGCCGCGCGGCGCGCGCGCCGCCGCCTGGTTCACCTAGCCCTTGTCGGCGATCCCGTTGGCGTCTGTGGAAGGCGGCCGACATGGTCCGGCGCGGAAATTGATGCACGGACCGCCGTTTCCAGGGCAAAAAAAGGATCAAGGACACAAAGATCAAACGCACGCTGGCAGGTCTCGCGGCCTTCACCCTGGCGGGGAACGGACTACGTTTTTCCGCCCGAAAACGCAGTCTGTTTCCGGTTTTCGATCAATGCTAGTATCGTGAAAACGATACGGGGAGTTCGTTCGCGGTCCTGCTGCCGTGCCTGGGAATGCGTGTTGCCGGCATGGGGATCTCAGCATTCCCCGGTTTGGAGAATGGTTCGGACCGGGAAGTGTAAGGAAGGCTTTGAACATGCATCCTGCGGCACTGCGCCACCCGGGCCGCCTGACAATTCAGGCCCGAATCGCGTTTCTGGTAATCGCCTGCATTCTTCCGGCCTGGCTGCTGGCCGCCGTCGTCACCTACCTGTCTTATCAACAGGAACGGTCCAACATCAGGGAACTCACGCTGGAAACCACCCGCAGCCTGATGGGGGTCGTCGAACGCGATCTCGCCGCCAATGTGGCAGCGCTGCAAACGCTCGCCACTTCGAGCTGGATCGACCAGCGCGATTTCGCCGCGTTCGACGCTCAGGCGAAGGAGGTATTGCGCTACACCTCGGGATTTACGATCGTCTTGACCGATCCGTCCGGGCAACAAGTCATGAACCTCCTGCGGCCTTTCGGCTCACCACTGCCCCGTCATGGCAATCCGGAGGTGTTGCAGCGTGTATTGGATACGCGCCAGCCCGTAGTTTCGGACATTTACATCGGGGGCGTGACGCAAAAGCCCCTGGTGGGCATCGAGGTACCGGTCATTCGCGACGGCAAGGCGCTCTATGGTCTCGCCTTGGGCATCGACACCAGGCACCTGGGCGAGCTCCTGCAGCGGCAAGGTCTTCCGCCGCCATGGGTGGTGTCCATTTTCGACGGCACCGGCACGATCGTTGCTCGAGACCGCGCAGCCGAGCAATTTGTCGGCCGCAAGGGTTCTCCGCGACTCCTTGCCCGGATGCGACAAGTGCAAGAGGACGTTATCGATGTGCCGACGCTGGAAGGCATCCCGGTGATGGCGGCTTTCAGCCGCTCACCGGCCTACGGCTGGACGGTGGCTATCGGGGTGCCGGAGGCCATCCTTACGGCCGATCTGAGGCGAGCACTAACGCTGTACGCGGTCGGTGCAAGTCTGCTGCTTTTGATCGGTCTTGGACTAGCCACCGTGATCGGCCGCAGCATCGCCCGGCCGATCCTGGGATTGACCGCCCCGGCCCTGGCGATCGGCAAGGGCGAACCGGTGTCGATTCCCGCATTTGGTCTGAAAGAGGCGGATGAAGTGCGACAGGCCCTGCTGCAGGCGCAGCAACTCCTGCGTCAGCGCGAACTGGAACGTGATCTCGCCGAGCAGGCGGAACGACAGATGCTCGTGGCGAAACAGGCAGCCGAGCGGACGGGCGAAGCGAAAGCGGCGCTTCTCGCCAGCATCAGCCATGAACTGCGCACGCCGCTCAACGCGATCCTCGGCTTCTGCCGGTTGATGAGGAACGCCAAGGATGTCACCGCGGAGCAGATACGCAATCTGGACATCATCAACAACAGTGGTGAACACCTCTTGCGTCTGATCAACAATGTGCTGGACACGTCCAAAATCGAGTCGGGCCGCATGGCGCTCGAGGAAACCAATTTCGACCTGCACCAGCTGCTGCATGAAATTCGATCGTTGATGCAGGTGCAGGCGGCGGGGAAAGGATTGAGCTTCCACATGATCCTTTCCCCGGAGCTGCCCCGCCATGTAACAGCAGATGCAGGCAAGTTGCGCCAGGTGTTGATCAATCTTCTCGGCAATGCGATCAAGTTCACCGGGGCGGGCGCGGTATGGCTGCGGGCCGAGACCACCCCGCAGGAGTCAGCACAATTGGCGCGAGTGCGGTTCGAGGTGGAGGATTCGGGGCCGGGTATTCGCGAGGAGGACAGCAAGCGCATCTTTGCCCCGTTCGAACGGTTGATCGAAGCGTCGAGCGCGGAAATCGGGACCGGTCTGGGATTGCATATCAGCAAGCAGTTTGTCGAGCTCATGGGCGGGCAGATCGGCGTCAGCACGGTACTGGGCAAGGGCTCGGTATTTCACTTCGAGCTGCCGCTGCGCACCACCGGCGCGTCAGACGGAGCCTCCGCGAAATCGGAGCGCGGGCGCGTCATCGGGCTGGCGCCGGGACAACAACGCTATCGGCTGCTGATCGCCGAAGACCAGAAGGAAAACCGCCTGCTGCTGCACGAGCTGCTTAAACCGCTGGGATTCGATCTGCGCGAAGCGGTCAATGGGCGGGAGGCGGTAACGCTGGCCGAACAGTGGCATCCGCACCTGATCTGGATGGACATCCGCATGCCGGAAATGGACGGACTAGAGGCGACACGGCAAATAAAGGCAAGCGAGGCCGGCGCCCGAACCAAGATCGTGGCCCTGACGGCCCATGCCGCGGAAGCTGAGCAAGTGGACATTCTGGCGGCGGGTTGCGACGATTTCATCTGCAAACCC
>JADGRR010000242.1 GCA_017880745.1 Burkholderiales bacterium | reverse complement strand
GCTGCCGCCACAGCCGGCGAGCGCCCAGGCCGCGAGCAGCAGCGTCGCGGCGCCCAGCCTCCGGGAGCGCAGGCTGCGGGCGATGCCGCAACGAAGCGCCATCAGGGATACTTCGACGTGCATAAGGAAAAGCTGCCCCGCGCGTGCGGAGACGAGCCCGCTAACGGGTAGAATGGCGGCTCGCTTTAGCCCCCATTTTTCATACACCGACAGTTTCATGGAATTTTTTCTGCCGATCGCGCATATGGACGTCAATATCGTCCTGATCCTGCTCTATGGCGCTCTGGTCGGCTTTCTCTCCGGTCTGGTCGGGGTAGGCGGCGGATTCTTGATCACGCCGCTGCTCATTTTCACTGGCATCCCGCCCATTGTAGCGGTGTCCAGCGGCGCGGCGCAGATGGCAGGCACCGCGTCCGGCGCAAGCTACCTGCATTGGCGCCACGGCAATATCGATTTCAAAATGGGACTGATACTGTTGATCGGAAGTTGGCTGGGCGGAGGTTTCGGCGTCTATCTCGCCAAAGTGCTGTTGCGCGCGGGCCAGTTCGGAAATGTGGTCGTCTTTCTTTACGTCATCCTGCTGGGCTTCATCGGGGTAAGCATGCTGATCGAGTCGCTGGGGGCGGTATTTCGCTCCGGCGCACCCGACGCAAGCGAGGCGCCCGCACAGGCCGCAACCGGTTCGCGGCTGCGTGCCTGGATTGCGCGCCTGCCCTGGCAAACCAGCTATCCAGTTTCCGGCGTGCGCATGTCGGCGCTGGGACCGCTGGTATTGGGCGCTGCCGTCGGCGTGATGACTTCGCTGATGGGTGTGGGCGGCGGTTTCATCATGGTGCCGGTGATGATCTACGTGCTCAAGATGCCGACCAAGATCGTCGTCGGCACCTCCTTGTTCCAGCTGCTGTTCACCACCGCCGCGGTGAGCGTCATGCAGGCCGGCGTCAATCATTCGGTCGATCCATTCCTCGCGCTGATCCTGATACTCGGTTCGGTGCTCGGGACCAAACTGGGCGCGCGGCTCGGGGCGCGGCTGCCGGCGGAAAAGCTGCGCCTGATCCTTGCGCTGGTGGTGGTTGCAGTGGCGGTGAAGATGATCGTCACCCTGCTGATTCCGCCCGGCGACATTTACGATATGACGGTCGAGGTGCGCTGATGGCACGCTGGCTGCGCTGTCTGCTATTCGTCTCGATCTGGATGCTGCCGCTGCCGTCATGGGCGGACGAACCGCTGGTCGTTGCGCCTGGGACCAGCGAGGTCAGGATCACTACGGATTTTGCCGGGACCGAACTGAAGGCCATAGGTTCGATGAGGGGTCCGGCCGACTTGATCATCAAGCTCGTGGGGCCGCCACAGGAGGTCACCCTGTCGCGCGAGACCAAGCTCGGGCCGTTCTGGATCGGCGGCGACTCGGTCAAAATGGAAAGTGCGCCGAGCCTGCTGTTTCTCTACGCCACGGCGCCGATCGCGTCGATCCTGCCCCCGGCCGAGCAGCAGAAATACGGATTGCTGCTCGAAGGCGTGCCGGTGCGCGTCGAACCGCATCTGCAGGCACACGCGGCAGACGACTGGCAAAAGGCATTCTTCCGGCTCAAGGAAAGACAGGGTTACTATCATGAAGACGACACCGCGATCAAGGTGTTCGGAAACCGGCTGTTCATTGCGGACATGCGCCTGCCGGGCGATCTGCAGGTGGGGACCTACGCCGTCGAGACGCTGGTGGTGAAATCCGGCAAGGTGGTCGGCCGCAACCTCGGGGAATTCAAGGTGCGCCTGGCCGGCATCGAACGCCGTGTCTGGAATGCGGCGCACGATCACTCCTGGCTGTTCGGCGGTCTGTTCACGCTGCTGGCCATGCTGCTGGGATTCGCGCTGAACGCGATTCCTTACCGCCGCACCCACTAGGGTGCGCGAGCGCGGGCGCCGGCCGGCACGGCGACGCCGCCGGTGACGAAATACAGCGATGCATCCAGGCGCACGACGCCTATCATCGCGCCGGGCGCGGGTGAATGCCGCAAGCGCTCGAGAGCGCGAAGCGTGTACGCCTTGGTGCAGGCCCGCGTTGGCCGCGCGTGGCCGCATTCATGTGCGGCCCGGCCTCAAGGGACACAGCGCAGCATCGAAGCTTGGGTCTTCGATTCGAGCGAAGATGGAGCACAGAGCCTCGTCCTCGTACACGAATAAATTCTCCTCGCCGATGATGCGCAAGGTTCCGGTCGCGGCGAGCACGTCTTTCACTTGCTTTTTCATGCCGCTGAACGCGAGCGTGATGCCGTTGTCGCGCAGGCGCTCGACCAGGTGGCGGATGGCTTCGTCACCGGAGGCGTCGATCTGGTTGATGCCATTGGCGACCACCAGGAAGTGCTTTGCCTTGGGGAAATGCGCGACCACCTCGAGCACGCTATCCTCAAAATAGGGGACATTGGCGAAGTAGAGCTGGCCGTCGAAGCGCAGTGCCGCAAGATGCTGCGCCAGGGGCAAGCCATGCAATTCCGCGTCGCGCAGGCTGCCGTCCGGGTGGCGCCCGAGTACGGCAACCCGCGGCCGCATGCTGCGATAGAGATAAAGCAGGATGGCGAGTCCGCCGCCGATGAGGATGCCCATGTCCAGGTGCGGCGCCACGAAGAGCGTTGCCGCGAAGGTGACGGCGGCGGCGATGCCGTCGTGAGGTTGTGCGCGCCAGAAATCCCGCATCGCGCGGAAGTTCACCAGAGATCCCACGGCGAGGATGATGATCGCCGCGAGCACCGATTGCGGCAGGTGATACAGGAGCGGCGTAAAGAAGAACAGCGTCAGCATGACGATCAGCGCCGTGACCACCGAGGACATGCCGGTACGCGCTCCGGCGTTGAAGTTCACTGCAGTGCGCGAGAAGGAACCACTCACCGGGTAGCATTGGGTAAAGCTGCCACAAAGATTGGCCAGGCCCTGGCCGAGCAATTCCTGGTTGGGATCGAGGCGCTGCCGCGTCTTCGTGGCAATCGCCTTGGCAATGGAGACCGCTTCCATGAAACCGACGAGGGCGATCACCAGTGCGGTCGAAAACAGACTGGCGAGGGTGTCGAAATTCAGGCGTGGCGCCGACAGCGCGGGCAGGCCCGAGGGAATTTTGCCCACCACTTCCCCGCCACCGGAAAACAAGACTGCCTTGTCGTCGACGCCGCGTATGCGCCAGCGCCGGCCATCGCCGGGTGATGGAGCGAGTCCCTCGACGAAAAAGCGCGCATTTGCCCCGCTTGCGCTCACCCGTGCGAAACTGAACTTGCGCAAATAGCGCAGGCGATTGCGATTTTCCTTTTGTGCGTCGCCTGCCTGCAGGTCGATCAAGTTCATCTGGTAGGCAAGCGCCGCCGCATGCGCACCGCGGCCCGTGGGCGCCTGTTCTTCGAGCTTCAGCTCCGTGCTTTTTTGCGCGCGCTCCTGCGCCAGGCGCTGCATGTGCAGCCGCGTTTCCTGGTAGGAGAGGATCAACGCCCGCACTTCCGCATCCTGTACCTCGTCAGGCGTGCCGCTCGCCACGCGCTCGAACTCCGTTGCCCAGCTCAGCACTGTGGCGATGAGCACCGCGATGAGCACCCCCGGCAGTTTCGGCGCGTACTTGCGCAGCAGCCACATCGACGCAAGTGCACCCGCGCCGAACGCAAGCGTCGGCAGGTGCGTGTCGGCTATCTGCAGCAGCACGCCCCAGACGTCCACGAGGAAGGAACTGCTGCGCCCGATGGGCAGACCGAGGAGCTTGTTGACTTGCGACAGGGCAATGATGATGGCCGCCGCCGTCGTGAATGCGGATATCACGGGATGCGAGAGGAAATTGATGATCACGCCGAGGCGGAATACCCCCAAAGCGAGCTGCATGCAGCCGACGAGGAAGGTGAGCGCGATGGCAAGCAGCACGAATTGCTCCGAGCCGACCGCGGCGAGCGGCGCGAGTACCGATCCGCTGAGCAGGGACACCATGGCCACCGGTCCCGTCGCAAGCTGGCGCGAAGAGCCCCAGAGCGCACCGACGATGACCGGCAGGAAGGCGGTGTACAGCCCGTAATAAGGGGGCAGCCCGGCCAGCTGTGCGTAGGCCATGGACTGCGGAATCAGTACCAGCGCGACGGTGATGCCCGCAAGGGCGTCGGCGCGCAGGGACGCGCCGTCCATGGGGAACCAGCGCAGAAACGGAAACAGGCGCGCGATGCGGTTCATGGCTTGCATTCCCCTCTAATGGGCCGCTTTTCCTGTCTTGGCGACGCTTCCCACCTGCCAGGAGGACTTTGCCCTGCGAGTTCGGTAGCTGCCGGGGGCGGCCCAATCAATACAGCGCGATCACCAAGGCGATGAGTCCATTGTCGAGGTCAATCATCTATTCACCCTCCAGCGGCACGCTCGCGCATTCCGTGAAAATGCGCACGCGACAACGCGCGCAGATGCTGCGGTCCAGGTGGGCGAAGGCGCCGCTGATCGCTTCCGTTCGGCGGTCGAAGATATTGTCCCGCCCGATCTGGCTGCTGAAATGGCCGTGCTCGAGCATGTCGACCACCGGCTGGCGCAGACCATAAAAGTACAGTCTGCCACCCATGGCGCGGCGCAGCGCCGCCTCTCGCGCCAGCAGTTCGGCACCGGCGACGTCGACGAAATTGATGCTCTTGGAGAGCAGCAGCAGGTGTTTTTGCTGTGGATACAGTTCGCGCAGTGTATCGAAATGCGCACCGACATGGCTCACCGCGCCAAAATAGATCGAGCCTTCGACGCGCAAGATCTTGAGCTGCGGGCACTCGGCCATGCCCGGCTCGATTTGAGTCATTTTGCGCGTCGGGTGGCTGGGATTGGGCACCAGGCTGCGCATGCTCGGGCGCGAAGTGCGGTTGAGATAGACGAGGAGCGAGAGCACAACGCCGACCAAAATCGCGAATTCGAGCTCGAGCAGCAGCGTTGCGGCGAAGGTGAGTGCAAGCACGGCGGTTTCTTGGCGGCTGGCCCGCATGACGCTGCGGATGCTGTGGAAATCGATCAGTCCCCAGGCGACCAGAAACAGGATTGCGGCCATGCTGGCGATGGGCAGGTAGGCCATCAGCGGGGCCACAAAGATCAGAACCACGATCAGGAACAGCGAGGAAAAGGCCGCGGCGAGCGGCGTGCGCGCTCCAGCCTCGTAGTTAAGGCCGGAACGATTGAAAGAGGCGGTCGCGGGGTAGCCGGAGAAGAAGCTGGCGACGATATTGGACAGTCCCTGGCCGATGAATTCCTGGTTGCCGTCGATGCGCTGGCCGGACTTGAGTGCGATCGCGCGGCCTATGGACACCGCCTCGGTCAGGCCGAGCACGGTGACGGCAACTGCGATAGCCAGCAGCTTTCTCAGGTTTTCCAGTTCGAAGTCAGGATGCGACAGCGGCGGCAGCGCGCCCGGCAGCGCGCCGAGCGTGCGGATCCCGGTGTATTCGGCACCGAGGCTCTGATTAAGCGCGAAAGCCAGAATGCTGCCCACCAGCATCGCCACGATCATGT
>JADGRR010000013.1 GCA_017880745.1 Burkholderiales bacterium | reverse complement strand
CATGCCGAGACCGGTGCCGCTTTTACGGCGTATCTGAAGTCGCTGCAGATTTGAAAAACGACGGCACCGAATGGACCGAACGGCGCGCGCCTGGCAAATCCTCGACTCGGCGGACCTGATCCACAGCGCGGCGGCCGTGGATGCTGCGATCGAACGCGTGGCTGCGGAAATCGCCGCCAAGCTCAAGGACCAGTACCCGCTGCTGCTGTCGGTAATGGGCGGTGCGGTAGTGTTTACCGGCCGCATCCTGCCGCTGCTGAAGTTCCCGCTCGATTTCGACTACATCCACGCTTCGCGCTACGGCGCGGCGACGAGCGGCGGGCCGGTCGACTGGAAGGTCGAGCCCAAGGGTAATGTAGCGGGCCGGGTGGTGCTGGTGCTGGACGACATCCTCGATATCGGCGACACCATGCTGGCCATACGCCAGCGCGTCCTCGGGCTTGGCGCGCGAGCATTTCACAGCGCGGTGCTTACCGACAAGAGGAAGGGTCAGGAAAAACCCATTTACGCCGATTTTGTCGGCCTCTCCGTGCCCGACCGCTATGTGTTCGGCTGCGGCATGGACGCGCACGGGGTGTGGCGCAATTTGCCGGCGATCTACGCGCTGAAAGAATGAAGCGTGGGAAACGGGGTCCGCGCAAGCCTGTGCTGCGTATCGATTCAGCTGCTGCGCGGTGAGACGTCCGTGCTAAGATTTGAATGATTTTTTTCGTTCACCGTTGACGCGTCACGCCTTACCTGAATGCTAGCAATCATCGGCGGCAGCGGCCTCACCCAGCTGTCCAACCTCGACGTCACCCACCGCATGGCGGTGCGCACTCCCTATGGGGAACCTTCGGGTGCGCTTACCTTCGGCCGCATTGCCGGCGAGGAAGTGGTATTTTTGGCGCGGCACGGTTATGGTCACACCATTCCGCCGCATGAAGTGAACTACCGCGCCAATATCTGGGCTCTGAAAGAGCAGAAGGTGGAGGGCGTGATTTCGGTCGCATCGGTGGGCGGGATACGCACCGACATGAAGCCCGGCGCCATCGCCGTGCCGCACCAGATCATCGACTATACCTGGGGCAGGAAGAACACTTTTTTCGAGGGTGGAGAACAGTCCGCCACGCATATCGATTTCACCGAGCCGTATTCGGCGCAACTGCGCCGTCGCATCCTCGATGCTGCCCGCGCCTGCGGCGAACCGGTGATCGAAGACGCGATCTACGCCGCGAGCCAGGGGCCGCGGCTGGAGACCGCAGCCGAGATCGACCGCCTGGAGCGCGATGGCGCCGATGTCGTCGGCATGACCGGCATGCCAGAGGCAGCACTGGCGCGGGAGGCAGAAATCGAATACGCCACCATCGCCGTGGTCGCCAATTTCGCCGCCGGCCGCGCCGCCAGCCTGCACGCCATACGCTTGGAGGACATCGAGCAGGTGCTGCAGCAGGCGCTGGCACGGGTGCGTCGCATCATCGAAAAACTGGTGCCGCGCCCATGATCCGCGAGGTGCTCAAGATGGGCGATCCGCGCCTGCTGCAACAGGCGCAGCCATTGGAACGATTCGATACGCCCGAACTGCACGCGCTCTTGATCGACATGCGCGACACCATGGCGCATCTGAGCGGTGCCGGTCTGGCCGCGCCGCAGATCGGCACCGGTTTGCAGGTGGTGATCTTCGGCGTCGAGCAGAACTCGCGCTACCCTCAGGCCGAGGAAATTCCGGATACCGTGCTCATCAATCCGGTGCTGACGCCGCTGTCAGACGAACTGGAAGAAGACTGGGAGGGTTGCCTGTCGGTGCCGGGCCTGCGCGGTATGGTGCCGCGCCACGCCCGCCTGCGCTACCAAGGCTACGACGAGAAGGGCAATCCCATCGACCGCAGCGTCAGCGGCTTTCACGCCCGTGTGGTGCAGCACGAATGCGATCACCTGATGGGAATTCTGTACCCGATGCGCATCCGCGATTTCAGCAAGTTCGGCTTCATCCAGGCTCTGTTTCCGGGCGAAGACATCCTGGACGAATAGCGGGAAGTGCGCTACTTGAGCTGCAGCGCGTCCAACAACTCGGCCTCAAACTGCAGCACTGTCTTCGGGTTCGCCAGCGCCGCGCCTGAGATGAGAAACACGTCTTCAGCGCGCTCGCCCAGGGTCACGATCTTGGCGGTGATCAGGTTGATTTCGTATTTTCCCAGCACCAGCGCAATGGCGTAGAGCAGACCCGGGCGATCGCCGGCGAGGATGGACAGCGCAAAGCGCGCGCCTTTTTCGTCCGGCCGAATGTTGACCCCGGGAGTAATGGGGAAATGCCTGAGCTGGCGCGACACCCGGCCGCGGGTTGGGGGATGCAGCGGCGTCTGGCGCTGCAGCCGGTCGGCCAGATCGGTCTCGATCAGGTTGATCATGTCGCGGTAATGCGGATTGTTGCCAGGCCCGAGCAGCAGGAACGTGTCCAGGGCGTAGCCATGGCGCGTGGTGTGGATGCGGGCATCGGCGATGCTGTAATTGATCTGCTCGAAATAGCCGCAGATGCGCGCAAACAGGTCGCGCTGGTCGCGCGTGTAGATCATCACCTGCAAGCCTTCGCCGATGGGCGAGAGGCGCGCCTTCACCACTGGCCGGTCGGCGTCGACGCGATAGTGCAGGGTGCGCGTCTGCCAGGCGATATCCTGTGCGTCGTGGCGCAGGAAATAGGCGACGTCGAGCTGGCTCCACAGCTTGTCCTTGACTTCATCGGACAGGGCGTACAGTCGCAGCAGGCGCAGCGCTTCGTCCTGCTTCGCCTGGATATCTTGCTCGAAGCCGATGCCGTCGCCGCGCAGCAGGCGGCGTGCGAGCAGAAACAGGTCTTCCAGCAGCTTGCCTTTCCACGCATTCCACACCTTGGGACTGGTGCCGCGGATATCGGCCACGGTGAGCAGATACAGCGCGGTCAGCTGGCGCTCGGAATTTGCCGTACTGGCGAAAGCCTTAATTACGTCGGGGTCGGAAAGATCCTGTTTCTGCGCTACCGACGACATGGTCAAATGGTGTTCGACCAGGAACACCACCAGCTCGGTGTCTTCGCGCGTAATGCCATGTGCGCGGCAGAAACCGCGTGCGTCGCGCATGCCCAGCCTGGAGTGGTCGCCACCGCGGCCTTTGGCGATGTCGTGGAACAGCGCCGCGACATACAGCAACCAGTGGCGCTCGAATCCTGCCATCAGCCGGCTGCACTGCGGGTATTCGTGCGCGAATTCGACCATGGTGAAGCGGCGCAAATTGCGAATCACGTTGAGGATGTGCTGGTCCACGGTATAGGCGTGGAACAGGTCGTATTGCATCTGGCCGATGATCCTGCCGAACGCGGGCAGGTAACGCCCGAGGATGGAGTACTGGTTCATGCGCCGCAGTTCGTGCACAATGCCGCGCGGCTGCTGCAGGATTTGCAGGAACAGCGCGCGGTTGGCCGGGTCGCGCCGGAAGCGCGCATCGATCCTGGCTCGAGCGCGCCACAGTGCACGCAGCGTAGCCGCGCTCATGCCTTTCAGCTCGGAGTGCTGCTGCAGCAACAGAAAGCTTTCCATAATGGCGTTCGGCTGCCGCTCGAACAATTCCGGGTCGCGCGCCTCGAGCAGTTCGTGCGCCGTCTGGAAGCGCTCGTTGAGGATTTCTGGCAGGCTGTCCTCCCCCGAAAACAGTTCTACGGCGATGTTCTGCAGCAGCAGCGTATTGAGCTGGGTGATGGCCTTGGCGGTGCGATAATAGCGCTGCATCAGCTGCTCGCTGGCGCGCTTGCTCGGCGTGTCGGCATAGCCAAACTGCGCAGCGAGCCCGGCCTGGTAGTCGAACAGCAGCCGGTCTTCGCGGCGACCCGCAGCGTAGTGGAGGCGGATGCGCAATTCGTTCAGGAATTTCTGGTAGCTCGCGAGCTGGCGCGCTTCGATCGCCGTGATCAGAGCGCGCGCGGCCAGGTCCATCCAGTTTTCGCCCAGACCGGCAGAGCGGCTGATCCAGAGAATCGCCTGTAAGTCGCGCAGCCCCCCCGGTGCCTCTTTCAGATTGGGTTCGAGGCTGTAGGGACTTTCCTGAAACTTGCCGTGGCGTTGCTCCTGCTCCAGGCGTTTGGACTGGAAAAAGGCCTGCGGATTGAGTTGCCCGCGCATGGCCCGGGTAAAGTCGGCAAACAGGCTGCGGCTGCCGGCGAGCCATCGGGCCTCGAGCAGGCTGGTCTGCACCGTGATGTCCTTGGCCGACTCGGAGAGACATTCCTCTATCGTGCGTACGCCGTGACCGGGCTCGAGGCCGGCATCCCAAAGGCTGCCGATCAAGGCCTCGAGCTTGCTGCGCAACTCCGCATCCGGTTCGCCCGGCAGGAGCACGAGGAGATCAACGTCGGAATGCGGAAAGAGTTCGCCGCGGCCGTATCCGCCGACGGCGGCGAGGGCGAGCGAGGCGGGCAGGGCGGCCTCGCTCCACAGGCTTCTGAGCGTGCGGTCTATGAGCAGGCGGTGCAAACGCAGCATTTGCTGCGCCTTGCCGTCCGCGCGATAGCGCTCGCGCAGTTCGCGCCGGCCGGCATGCAACTGTTCCCGCAGGCTCGCCGCGGAATGTCGGGCAGTAGTAGCCAGTTCCGCGCCGGGCGTCAAGGGTGGTGGACTATCAGACCAGGCGGTGGCGGAGCGCCGGCGGACACGGTGAGCACCTCGTGGCCGGTTTCGGTGACCAGCACGGTATGCTCCCATTGCGCCGACAGACTGTGATCCTTGGTGACGATGGTCCAACCGTCGGAGAGCTCGCGGATCGCGGGCTTGCCAGCGTTGATCATCGGCTCGATGGTGAAAATCATCCCGGCTTGCAAGGCGACGCCGGTACCGGCGCGGCCATAATGCAGCACTTGGGGATCCTCATGGAACTTCCTGCCTATCCCGTGGCCGCAGAATTCGCGTACCACGCTGTAACCGTGGTCCTCGGCGTGCTTCTGGATCGCGGCGCCAATGTCGCCTAGATGGGCGCCCGGTTTGACCGCTTCGATGCCCAGCCACATGCAGTCGTAGGTGGTTTCGCACAGGCGGCGCGCCTGGATGGCGGGTTCGCCGGCATAAAACATGCGACTGGTGTCGCCGTGGTACCCATCCTTGATCACCGTGATGTCGATATTGACGATGTCGCCGTGCTTCA
Organism: Burkholderiales bacterium; assembly: GCA_017880745.1. Taxonomy (GTDB): domain Bacteria; phylum Pseudomonadota; class Gammaproteobacteria; order Burkholderiales; family SG8-39; genus 2-12-FULL-64-23. The sequence goes on along the minus strand of JADGRR010000013.1, from coordinate 12,345 downwards.
ACTGCTTGTCTCCGGGAATGCCGTGACAGACCTGGTGGTTGATCGAGGTGCAGATGGATTTGGGGTAGGGCTGGTAGCCTGGGGGCGCATAATTGAGCGGCGCCGGCACCGTTTTCTGCACCTTGACCATGTAGTCGTGGCACAGGCTGTCGAGTTCGCCGGTGGTGATCCCGGGCTTGACATGCGGAGCGATGAAATCAAGCACTTCCGCCGCGAGGCGCCCGGCGACGTACATTTTTTCGATTTCTTCCGGGGTTTTGATGTGGATGGTCATCTGCGGGTTGCGCTCAAAGGGTGGGAAGGATAAAGGATAGCCTTGGCGAAGGGAAGCTCCGGTTGATAGATCAAGCCGAACGATACCGCATTGCGGGCTCCCGCGATGGCGCCAGCGGCGCCCTTCGAGACCGCCGGATGTCCTGACCAGGCGCTGGCAGCAGCATTCGCGATGCCGCCCGGGGCCGCGGTTGGCGCGGCGCAGCCGCAGATCCCGCGCAAGCGTACCCGTCTAAGCTTAATCTGCTGTTTAGTCATACATATTCTTGGATATAGCGGGTGCGCCATGTTATACTTCAAAGCTAGTCAAAATTCTTGGCTAAATTTAATCCGCCCCTCTTTAGGGTGCCCCTTGCGGGGTTATAACGAGCTGGGCGGCTATGACCAACCCTAACGGAGAAGTTTGAATGTCCACGACCATGCGTCAGATGCTGGAAGCGGGAGTGCATTTTGGCCACCAGACCCGCTTCTGGAACCCGAAAATGGCTCCTTTCATTTTCGGCCATCGCAACAAAATCCACATCGTCAACCTGGAAAAGACCCTGGTCATGTACCAGGAGGCGATGAAATTCGTGAAAAAACTGTCCTCGAACAAGGGCACGATTCTGTTCGTCGGCACCAAGCGCCAGGCGCGTGAAATCATCAAGGAAGAGGCGCTGCGTTGCGGCGCCCCGTATGTCGACCATCGTTGGTTGGGCGGCATGCTCACCAATTTCAAGACCGTCAAACAGTCGATCAAGCGCTTGAAGGACATGGAAGCGATGCTCGCCGACGGCAGTCTGGAAAAACTTCCGAAAAAAGAGGCGCTGGGCATCCAGCGTGAACTGGTCAAATTCGAGCGCAGCCTGGGCGGCATCAAGGAGTTGACCGGGGTACCGGACGCTCTGTTCATTATTGACGTCGGTTACCAGAAAGGCGCCGTCGTCGAGGCCAACAAGTTGGGCATACCGATTATCGGCGTGGTCGACACCAACCATTCGCCTGAAGGCATTACCCACGTGATCCCCGGCAACGACGATTCCAGCCGAGCCATCCGACTATACGCCCGCGGTGTGGCCGACGCGATCCTCGAAGGCCGCAGTATGTCGTTGCAGGAAATTGTCGCAGGCGGTGGCGGCGACGAATTCGTGGAAGTGGAAACGCACGAGGAATCGGCCGGTTAAGCCTGGCCGACTGCAGCACGAAAAAGGGGGCGCAAGCCCTTTTTTTTGAACCTCAAGGGGCGGTCTCGGGGCGACTGGAACAGATCCTGACACGGGGGAGCGCGTGGCTATGTTTCCCCCGGTTTTGTAACCGACACTAGGAGCGAAGAAATGGCAGAAGTTACCGCAGCGATGGTGAAGGAGCTGCGTGAAATCACCGGCCTTGGCATGATGGAGTGCAAGAAAGCCCTGGTCGAGACCAGCGGCGACCTGAAGTCCGCTGAAGACCTGTTGCGGGTGAAGAGCGGCGCCAAAGCGAACAAGGCCGCCGGGCGCGTCGCGGCCGAAGGCGTGATCGGCGCCTACCTTTCCGATGACGGCAAATGCGCAGCATTGGTGGAGGTCAATTGCGAAACCGATTTCGTGGCCAAGAACGCTGACTTTCTGGGGTTCGCCTCCGCGCTGGCGCAACTGGTGGCGAAACACAATCCGGCCGATGTGGCGGCGCTGTCGGCGCTTGGCCTGGAAGGCGGCACGGTCGAGGCGAAGCGCCAGGCCCTGGTGCAGAAGATCGGCGAGAATCTTAGTATCCGCCGCTTTCACCGCGTGCAGACCGCGGCCAAACTGGCGCAGTACCTGCACGGCGTCAAGATCGGCGTGCTGGTCGAGTTCGACGGCGAAGACGAAGTCGGCAAGGACTTGGCCATGCACATTGCATTCGCCAAACCGCAGTTCCTGTCCCGCGACGAGGTGGCGCCGGAGGTGATCGCGCGCGAGCGCGATGTGCTCGTCGCGCGCGCTCAGGAATCCGGCAAGCCAGCCAATATTGCGGAAAAGATGGTCGAAGGCGGCCTAAACAAATTTCTCGGCGACATCACTTTGCTCGGCCAGGCCTTTATCAAGGACGACAAGGTGACCGTGCAAAAAATGCTTGCCGCCAAGCACGCCAAGCTGCTCAGCTACAAGTTTTTCGTGGTCGGCGAGGGCATCGAGAAGAAGTCCGGCGATTTCGCCGCCGAAGTGGCGGCGCAGGCCAAGGCCGCTGCGGGTTGAGCGACGTGCCCTCAGCGCCGGCCTATAAACGCATCCTGCTCAAGCTTTCGGGCGAGGCCCTGATGGGCGAGGACGCCTATGGCATCAATCGAACGACGATAGACCGCATCGTCGCCGAAATCGCCGTGGTGGCTGCGATGGGCCTGGAGATCGCGGTGGTGATCGGCGGCGGCAACATTTTTCGCGGCGTAGCCCCCGCTGCCGCCGGAATGGACCGGGCCACGGCCGACTACATGGGCATGCTCGCTACCGTGATGAATGCGCTCGCCCTGCAGGATGCCATGCGCCGCGGCGGCCTGAATGGCCGGGTGCAATCGGCGCTCAACATCGAGCAGGTGGTGGAGCCCTATATCCGCGGCAAAGCCATGCGTTACCTGGAAGAGGGCAAGATCGTCATTTTTGCCGCCGGCACCGGCAACCCGTTCTTCACCACCGACACGGCGGCGGCGTTGCGCGGCACCGAGATGGGCTGTGATATTGTGCTGAAAGCCACCAAAGTGGACGGAGTATACAGCGCCGATCCGAAGACCAATCCGCAGGCGCGGCGCTATGCCCGACTCAGCTTCGACGAGGCGATCAACCAGAACCTGAAGGTGATGGACGCGACGGCGCTGACTCTGTGCCGCGATCAGAAGCTGCCGATCAATGTATTCAGCATTTTCAAAGCAGGGGCGCTGAAACGGGTAGTGATGGGCGAAGACGAGGGAACGCTGGTACATAGCTGAATGAGAGGAGACTATGATCGCTGATGTGAAGAAGACCGCGGAGCAGAAGATGCACAAGTCGCTCGAGGCGCTGAAAACCGATCTTGGCAAGGTACGCACCGGGCGCGCCCACACCGGCATCCTCGACCACATCACGGTCGATTACTACGGCACCCAGATGCCGCTCAATCAGGTCGCCAACCTGACCCTGATCGACGCGCGCACCATCGGCATCTCCCCCTGGGAAAAGAAGATGGGGGCGGTAATCGAAAAGGCGATCCGCGAGTCCGATCTCGGTCTCAACCCCTCCGCTCAGGGTGATCTCATCCGCGTGCCGATGCCGGCGCTGACGGAAGAGCGCCGCCGCGAACTGATCAAGGTGGTCAAGGGCGAGGGAGAGAACGCCAAGGTGGCGGTGAGAAATCTGCGGCGCGATGCCAATCACCACCTGAAGGAACTGCTCAAGCAGAAGGCCGTTTCGGAGGACGATGAACGCCGCGCGCAGGACGAAATCCAAAAGCTTACCGACAAATTCATTGCCGAGATCGATAAACTGCTCACCGCCAAAGAAGCGGACCTGATGGCAGTCTGAGTCGGGCAACCTCCAACACCAGAACATCCATGTCCTCGTTTTCCAGCTCGACACGCGAAATCCCGCAGGTGAAGGAGATTCCGCGTCACATCGCCATCATCATGGACGGCAACGGACGCTGGGCCAAGCAACGCATGCTGCCGCGCGCGGCCGGCCACAAGCGCGGCGTGGAAATCGTGCGCGAAGTGGTTAAAGCGTGCGCGGCTCGGGGCGTCGAATACCTCACCGTGTTCGCGTTCAGTTCCGAGAACTGGCGCCGGCCGGCCGAAGAAGTGTCAATGCTGAAGCAGTTGTTCATCCTGGCGCTCGAGCGGGAAGCGGAAAAGCTGCATCGCAACGGCATACGCCTGCGAGTGGTGGGCAACCTCGCACCCTTCGGCAGCAAAATCACCGAGCTGGTTACGCGAGCCGAGCAGCTGACTCGCGACAATAAGGGCATGACCCTCACCATCGCGGCGAATTACGGCGGACGTTGGGATTTGTTGCAGGCCATGCAACGCCTGATCGAGTCGCGGCCGCAACAGAATGGCGCATTCACCGAGGAGCAACTGGCCAGCTGCCTCGCCATGGCGTACGCACCCGAGCCGGATCTGTTCATCCGCACCGGCGGCGAGCAGCGCATCAGCAACTTTCTCCTGTGGCAGCTTGCCTACAGCGAATTCTATTTCACCGACACGCTCTGGCCTGACTTCAACGCCGCCGCCCTGGATCTGGCGATTGCGTCGTATCAACGGCGCGAGCGCCGTTTCGGCCGCACCAGCGAGCAGGTCGAGGTCGCAGAAAAATCGCCGCCTCCCAAGAGGGAGCTTGCCTGATTGTGCCGATCGGCCGGGCGCATTGACCTATGCTCAAGACGCGGGTCATTACAGCGCTGGTATTGTTGCTCGTTCTTCTGGCGGCGCTGTTCTTGCTGCCGCAGCGCGTCTGGGCCGCATTCGCCGGCGTATTGGTCGTCCCGGCGGCATGGGAATGGGGCAAGCTGATAAAGCTGTCGCGATTCGGCGGCGGCCTGTATGTCGTCGTCGTCGCGGCAGTTTGCGCAGTGCTGTTCGGGTTGACGCGGGGAGATACGCCGGGGGGCCCCGTCGTGCTGCAACCCGGCGGGCTGCAATCCGCAGTCTATCTCGGCGCAAGCCTGTTCTGGATGATCGTGGTGCCCCTGTGGTTATGGCGTTCCTGGCTGCCCCGGGCGCGCTGGCTGGCGGGCCTGACTGGACTTCTGGTGCTGGTGCCGACGTGGCTGGCGCTGGTCGAACTGCGCAACCTCGGCCCGTTGCTGCTGTTGCTGCTGATGTCGGTGGCGTGGATCTCGGACATTGCAGCCTATTTCGCCGGGCGCCGCTTCGGCCGGCACAAACTGGCGCCGTCGATCAGTCCGGGCAAGACATGGGAAGGAGTCCTCGGAGCCGTACTGGCTGTGAGCTTGTACGCAGCGCTCTGGAGCTTGGTCGGGCAAGCGCATTTTCCGCATGTACTCAAATCGATGCGCTTCGGGACATTCGGCATGTTGCTGTTTCTGTGGTTGCTCACCGCGATCGGCATTTACGGTGACTTGTTCGAATCGGCATTGAAGCGGCAGGCCGGCGTCAAGGATAGCGGCGCACTGCTGCCGGGCCACGGCGGGGTGCTTGATCGCATCGATGCCCTCACTGCGGTGCTGCCGGTTGCGGCTCTGGTATATCTGTCATGAGCCGGATGCAGAATCTCACCATACTCGGGGCGACCGGTTCCATCGGGCTCAACACCCTCGATGTCGCGGCGCGGCATCCGCAGCGTTTCCGCATTTTTGCCCTGAGCGCGAATGAGCGCATCGACGCACTGGCCGATCTGTGTCTGCGCCACAAACCGCGCTACGCCGTGGTGGCGCATGCCGACCAGGCCAGGGCACTGGGTGCGCGCCTTGACGCCGGCGCGACACAAATCCTGATCGGCGCGCAAGGATTGGAGCAGGTTTCGGCCCATCCCGAAACCGACTGCGTCATGGCGGCTATCGTCGGCGCGGCCGGCCTCGCGCCCACCCTCGCCGCGGCGCGCGCGGGCAAGAAGCTGCTGCTGGCGAATAAGGAAGCCCTGGTCATGGCCGGGCCCATCTTCATGGACGCGGTGCGCACCCATCGTGCGACGCTGCTGCCCATCGATAGCGAGCACAACGCCATATTCCAGTGCCTGCCCAGTTTCCTCGCTGGTGATCTGGGAAGCCACGGCGTGCGGCGTGTGCTGTTGACCGCTTCCGGCGGACCGTTCCGGGAAACCGATCTGGCACGGCTGCAGAGCGTAACGCCGGATGAGGCCTGCGCCCATCCAAACTGGGTGATGGGGCGAAAGATCTCGGTGGACTCGGCCACGATGATGAACAAGGCGCTGGAAATCATCGAGGCGCACTGGCTGTTTGGAGCGACGCCAGAGCAAATCCAGGTGGTGATCCATCCGCAGAGCGTGGTGCATTCCATGGTCGAATACGCCGATGGCTCGGTCATCGCCCAGCTTGGAAACCCCGACATGCGCACGCCGATCGCGCACGCGCTGGCCTACCCCGAGCGGATTGAAGCGGGCGTAGGCTCGCTCGACTTGTCGCGCGTCGGCCGGCTCGATTTTGCGCAGCCGGATTTCGTGCGTTTTCCGGCGCTGCGGCTGGGGTATCGTGCCCTGGAGGAAGGCGGTACCAGCCCGGCGACGCTGAATGCCGCCAACGAAATTGCGGTCGCCGCCTTCCTCGAGCGGCGGCTGCCGTTTCTTGCCATCACGGCGGTGATCGAGGCGGTGATGAACGAAATGCGCCCGCGGCCGCTGGCGAGCCTGGATGACGTGCTCGAAGCGGATGCCGCCGCGCGCCGGCACGCGGCGTTGCAGGTCGCGGCTATGGCGGCCAGGGCATGAACCTGCTGCATACGATCGCCGCATTCGTGGTCGCGCTCGGTGCGCTCGTCATCGTGCACGAGTACGGCCACTACCTGATCGCGCGGCTTTGCGGCGTCAAGGTACTGCGCTTTTCGATCGGCTTCGGCCCGCCGTTGTGGAAGAAACGATTCGGCCGGGACGCGACCGAGTGGGTGGTCGCCGCGGTGCCGCTCGGCGGCTACGTCAAGATGCTGGACGAACGCGAGGGCGAGGTGGCGCCACAGGAGCTCGGCCGCGCGTTCAACCGGCAGAACGTGTGGCGCCGCTATGCCGTCGTCGTCGCCGGGCCGCTCGCCAACTTCCTGTTCGCGATTCTGATTTACTGGCTGCTGTTCATGCACGGCGTACAGGAAGCGCGGCCGGTGGTGGCTATGCCGGCGTCGGGCACGCCGGCTGCGAGCGCCGGTTTCGAAGCGGGCGAAACCATACGCGCGATCAACGGCGAGCCGGTGACGTCCTGGCAGGACGTGCGCTGGCGCATGCTGCAACTCGCGCTGGAGCGAGCGCAGGTGAGGGTGGAAGTGCTCAACCGAAGCAACCAGCTCAACTGGCGCACGCTCGATTTGTCGCCCTTCGACGCGGAGCAGCTTGAAGGCGACACGCTGGCTTTGATCGGCTTGAAGCTGTATCGACCGGAAATCAGTCCGGTGATCGGCCAGATCGTGTCCGGCAGCGTGGCGGAACACGCCGGCCTGCAAGCGGGTGATCGCATCCTTACCGCGAACGGCAAGCCCATCCGATCGTGGGACGAATTGGTAGAACAGGTGCGCGGTCATGCCGGCCGCGAACTGCGGCTGACTTACCAGCGTGGAGACGAACGCCGCGAGCTGACGCTTACTCCAGAAGCGGTGCAGCAGAATGGCATCGCAGTCGGGCGCATAGGCGCGGCGGCAAAGCTCGACCAGCAGGCATTGGACAAACTCGTTACCGTGGTACGCTATGGTGGCGCAAGCGCGCTGGCGAAGGCCGTGGAAAAGACCTGGGACACGTCCGTATTCAGTCTGCGCATGCTTGGGCGAATGCTGATCGGGCAGGTCTCATGGAAGAATCTCAGCGGACCAGTGACCATTGCCGATTATGCCGGTCAATCAGCGCAGCTCGGGCTGGTGTCGTATCTGAATTTCCTGGCGCTGATCAGCATCAGCCTCGGGGTGCTCAACCTGCTGCCGATTCCGTTATTGGATGGCGGACATTTGATGTATTATACGGTCGAAATTTTCAAAGGCAGCCCGGTATCGGATCGGATCATGGAAATCGGCCAGAAACTTGGGCTGACCCTGTTGCTGGTTCTGATGGCGTTTGCCTTCTATAACGATATTAATCGCTTGATTTCCGGCTAACCCTGAACATGATCAGACATCTCGCCGTCGCACTCATCTGCATGTGGGTCGGCGCCGCGTACGCATTCGATCCTTTCGTCGTGCGCGATATCCGCGTCGAAGGCATCCAGCGCATCGAGGCCGGTACGGTATTCAGCTATCTCCCGGTGAAGGTCGGTGAAACCATGACCGATGAAAAGGCCGCCGCGGCGATCAAGGCGCTCTTTGCGACCGGATTTTTCAAAGACGTGCGCCTGGAAGTCCAGCGCGACGTGCTGATCGTGATGGTCGAGGAACGCCCGGCGGTGGCGCAGATCGATTTCATCGGCAACAAGGAATTCGACAAGGAGGCATTGCGCAAAGGGCTGCGCGAAACCGGCTTGGCCGAGGGGCGATCTCTCGACAAAGCGCTGCTCGATCAGGCCGAACAGGAGATTAAGCGCCAATACCTGGCGCGCGGGCGTTATGGCGCCAGCGTCGTCACCACGGTCACGCCGCTCGAACGCAATCGCGTCGGCGTCAGTTTTTCCATCAACGAGGGCGACGTCACCAAGATTCGCCAAATCAACATTATCGGCAACAAGGCATTCAAGGAAAAAGACCTGCTGCAATTGTTCGTGCTGCAGACGCCGGGGTACCTGACCTGGTACACCAAGAATGATCAGTATTCGAAGCAGAAATTGTCCGGTGACCTGGAGACGTTGCGTTCACATTATCTCAACAACGGCTACCTCGAGTTCAACATCGATTCGACGCAAGTGTCGATTACGCCGGACAAGAGGGATATCTACATCACGATCAACCTCACCGAAGGCGAAAAATACACGGTCTCGGATGTCAAGGTAGGCGGAGAGATGCTGCTGCCGGAGGCGGAAGTGCGCCGGCTGATCCAATTGAAACCAGGCGAGACCTTCTCGCGCGAAAAACTCAGCGAGAGCACCAAGAAGATCACCGATCGGCTGGGAAACGAGGGGTACGCCTTCGCCAACGCCAACGCGGTTCCCGAATTGGACAAAACTGCCAAGCAGGTTGCATTGACAATAATGATCGACCCGGGGCGGCGGGTCTACGTGCGCCGCATCAACATCTCGGGCAACACCCGAACCCGCGACGAGGTGGTGCGCCGCGAGATGCGCCAGCTCGAAGGCGCCTACTACGACGGCGACAAAATACAGAAATCGAAACAGCGCCTGGAGCGGCTGGCGTATTTTTCTGAAGTTGACGTGGAGACGCCGGGCGTGCCGAACGCCTCGGACCAGGTGGACGTGAATCTCAAGGTCAAGGAGAAATCGACCGGCAGTATCATGCTCGGTGCCGGGATTTCATCCACGGAAAAACTGGTGCTGAGCGGCTCGATCACGCAGCAGAACATTTTTGGCAGCGGCAAACACCTGAGCCTGCAACTCAACACCAGCAAGATCTCCAGGAACATCGGCTTGAGCTATACCGATCCCTACTACACGGTGGACGGTGTCAGCCGCGGCTTCGATATCTACGATCGCCGCATCGATGCTTCTTTGCTGGGTTTGGGTTTCTACACCACTAACACGATCGGCGGAGGAGTGCGCTTTGGCGTGCCGCTGACCGAGACAGACAATCTCGGCTTCGGTCTTGGCGCGGAAAACACCAAGATCGGCGTGAATGAGACCAGTCCGCAACGGTACCAGGATTTTGTCAACATCTTCGGCAAAAGTAACAGCGCGTTTCCGGGAACAATCGGATGGATCCGCGACCAACGCGACAGCGCCATTTTGCCAACCAAGGGTGCATTGGTCCGGGCCAGCATGGAAGCTGGATTGCCGGGGGGAACGCTGAAATACTACAAACTCACCGAGCAGGTGCAGTGGTATTACCCCATATCGCGCGCTTATACGCTGATGCTCAACGGCGAGATCGGCGCAGCCAATGGCATGGGCGGAAAACCCTTGCCGTTTTACAAGAATTTTTATGCCGGCGGCGTCACTTCGGTGCGCGGCTACGATTCTTTCTCGCTTGGCCCGCGTGATTCGCAAGGCGCCTTCCTGGGCGGCAACAAGCGCCTGGTCGGAAATGCCGAAGTGCTGTTCCCGGTGCCCGGAACCGGCGTGGACCGGTCGATGCGGCTGGCGGTGTTTGTCGATGCGGGTCAGGTATTCGCTGCGGAGGAGAAAATGCGCATGTCGGATTTGCGCTATTCGACCGGCCTGTCGTTCAGTTGGAATTCGCCGATGGGGCCGTTGCGCCTCAGTTATGGCCATCCGCTCAACGCCAAGGCGAACGACAGGATTCAGCACCTGCAGTTTCAGTTTGGGCAGGTCTTTTAGGGTTTGAGGAGATCAGTTTTGAAAAGAATCGTATTTGCCGCGTTGATTGCAATGGCAGGCAGCACGGCTGCCGCTGCCGATTTCAAAATTGGCTTCGTCAACACCGAAAGAGTGTTCCGCGACGCTGCCCCGGCCGTGCGCGCGCAGAAGAAGATCGAGCAGGAATTTGCCAAGCGCGACCAGGAAATGCAGAAAATGGCCGAGCAGATTCGCAAGCTGCAGGAAAGCCTGGAGAAGAACGCGGTTACCATGCCGGAAACCGAGCGCCGCAACAAGGAGCGCGAATTCAGCGATCTGAACAAGGATTTCCAGCGCAAGCAGCGCGAATTCCGCGAGGATCTCAACCAGCGGCGCAATGAAGAGCTGGCCGCGGTGCTCGAACGCGCAAACCGCACCATCAAAACCATTGCCGAGGCCGAGAAATACGACATCATCTTCCAGGAGGCGGTCTACGCCAGTCCTCGCATCGACATCACGGACAAAGTGATCAAGGCACTGGAAGACAAGCCGGCAGGGAAATAGTCAGCGCCGATGGCTAAGGCCGAGAAATACCGCCTGGCCCAGATCGTCGAACGCTTTGGTGGTGAAATCCTCGGCGACCCGCAGACGCCTATAAGCCAGGTTGCGACGCTCGAGAGCGCCGGCGCACGCCACATCAGCTTTCTCACCCACAGCAAGTACCGCAAGCAGCTCGCAAGTACCGGCGCTGGCGCCGTCATTCTGGGCAGAGCCGATAGCGGCCTGACCAAGTTGCCGCGCATCGTCTGCGATGATCCCTACCTTTATTTCGCCAAGGTCTCGGCGCTGTTCAACCCGCCGCAAGCAGCCGCGCCCGGGGTGCACAAGACCGCGGTCATCGAACGCGGCACCACAGTCCCGGCCAGCGCCAGTATCGGTGCCGGGGCGTACGTCGGCCGCCGGGTCAAGCTGGGCCGGGACGTGGTGATCGGGGCGGGCTGTCACCTCGGTGATGGGGTCGAGGTCGGCGCCGCCAGCCGCCTTTATCCCCGCGTCACCATCTATCCCGGTTGCTGCCTGGGCCGGCGCGCGCTGGTGCACTCCGGCGCGGTGATCGGCGCCGACGGCTTCGGCATCGCGCAGGACAATGGCACCTGGCGCAAGATCCCCCAGGTAGGGCGGGTGGTAATCGGCGACGACGTCGAAATCGGCGCCAATACTTGCATCGACCGTGGCGCGCTGGATGACACTGTCGTCGAGGACGGGGTCAAGCTGGACAATCTGATCCAGATCGGGCACAACGTGCGCATCGGCGCGCATACTGCGATCGCCGGCTGCACCGGAATCGCCGGCAGCACGCGCATAGGAAAGCACTGCATGATCGGCGGTGCCGCCAGTATCGTGGGGCACCTCGACATCGCCGATCGCGTCATCATCCATGCCGGCGCCGTGGTCACGAAGTCGATTGAACAAGCTGGAACCTATGGCGGTCATCCGGCCGAGAACAACCGCCGCTGGACGCGCAGTATGGCGCACCTGCGCCATCTGGACGCGCTGCGCGAGCGTGTACGCCATATCGAGCAACAACTGTCACTGCCGGAGGAGAAAGCTTGAACATCCACGAAATCCTTGAATACCTGCCGCACCGCTACCCGTTCCTGCTCATAGACCGGGTAATCGAATGCGAGCTGGGCAAGCGCATCCGGGCGCTGAAAAACGTAAGCGTCAACGAACCCTATTTCAACGGCCATTTTCCGTATTACAAGGTCATGCCCGGCGTGCTCATCGTCGAAGCCATGGCGCAGGCGGCGGCGATCCTGTCGTTTCGCACCATGGGCATCAAACCGGACGACAAATCCGTTTACTACTTTGCCGGCATCGATAGGGCGCGCTTCAAGAAGCCGGTGATCCCAGGCGACCAGCTGATTCTGGAGGTGAGCATCGAGCGTAACGTGCGCTCGGTGGTGAAATACGCCGGCAAGGCTTACGTCGGCGAGGCGCTGGTTGCAGAGGCGGAACTGCTCTGCACCCTGCGTCCGATTTAGTGATTCACCCGAGCGCCATCATCCACCCCGGGGCCACGCTGGGGGCAAACGTGAGCAT
>JADGRR010000241.1 GCA_017880745.1 Burkholderiales bacterium | reverse complement strand
CAGAGGCTCGGCCTGACGAAGATCGGGATCATCGGCAACGAACAGTTCATCAACTGATATTGCGTTGCCAAGCGGGGAGTCTATGGGTTCATATCTGGCGATATTGAGCGCAAGCTACAGGCGTCATCTGCTCGCCGGCGCCGCGCTTGCAGGCATAGCCGTTGGCGCCGGGGCCCTCGGATTCACGGCTTTGACGCCGGTCGGGTCCGCGCTCGCCCAGGAGCAAAAGGGCAGCGGCAATACCGTGCGCCCCGAGGTCGGCAAGCCGATCCAGGCGGCTCTCGACCTGCTCAAGAGCAAGCGCGGCAAAGACGCGCTGGCCAGGGTTCATGAAGCCGACGCGGTGCCGAACAAGACGCCGTACGAAACGTATCTGGTCGAGCGGGTTCGGGCCCAGGCCGCAGCGGCGGCGGGCGATCCAGCCGCAGCCGCGCGCGCCTTTGAAGCGACCGCCGCGTCACCCGCCGTCAGCGGCGGCGAGAGGCTTCAGTTTCTCGCAGCTGCCGCCGATCAATACTTTCGGGCAAGGAACTATGGCAAGGCGGCCGAACTCGGTGCCCGCTACTTCAAGGACGGTGGCACCGACAAATCGATACGCACCACCTACATTCAGGCACTTTACCTGAGTAACAACTTCGCGCGCACCGCAAGCGAGACACTGTCCGATGTGCAGGCAGAGGAAGCCGCAGGCAGGACGCCGACCGAGGTGCAGCTTCAGCTTCTGACCGATTCGTACCAGAAGCAGAAGGATCAAAAGGGCTATGCAAACGCTCTGGAAAAGCTGCTCGCTTATTATCCGAAGCGCGATTACTGGCTGAATGCGATTTATGGGGTGGCCGGGCGGGCCGGCATTTCCGAGCGGCTGGCGCTGGATCTGGCGCGCCTCAAGCTTGCAACGGGCACAATGCAGACGACGGACGAATACATGGAGGCGGCGCAGCTTTCGCTTCAGGCGGGCTATCCAGCGGAAGCAAAAAAATTTATCGATCAGGGTTATGCGGCCGGGCGGCTCGGCACCGGAGCCGAGGCCGAACGCCACAAGCGCCTGCGCGATCTGGCGGCGAAGAGCCTGGCCGAGGACACGAAGACGCTGGGGCAGGACGATGCTCAGGTCGCAGCGTCGAAGGATGGCGCCGCGCTGCTGAACGCGGGCTTCAACTACGTGCTGCATGGCAGTTCGGACAAGGGTCTGGAAATGATGGAGCAGGGCCTGCGCCGGAGCGGCCTGAAGCATCCTGACGATGCGCGGCTGCATCTGGGTTATGCCTATCATGTCGCCGGGCAGAAGCAGAAGGCGATTCAGGTATTCAAGAAGATCCAGGGCGGTGACGGCCCGGCGTCGCTGGCACGCCTGTGGGTCATCCATCTGGAGCGCGGATCCTGAGCGAGCGCGTTGCCCGCTCCAATAGATCCCGCATTGCCCAGGTCCAACACCGGGCCATCATCGGCCCGACCGCGATCGGCCCGTTCAAGCTCAACGACAGGGGCACACAGATGAAAAGCGGGGTACGCGGTCTGCTGGTCCTGGCGCTGCTGCTCGGGGCGGCCTGGGAATCCGAGCTGGCGTGGCCGGAACAGAACGCCTCTGCCCATCTTGCAGGCGTGATCAAGAAATGGGAGAGCTTCGAACGGCGCGAATTTCCCGAGCAAGCGACGCTGCGCGGGCAGCACGAGGCCGACGACCGCCTGACCGACGTTTCCGATTCTGCCGTGCTCAGGCGACGGCAGTTCGTGAATGCGCTCCTTGCCGAAATCCGCTCGCTCGACCGCGCCGGGCTAATGGAGCAGGAGCAGGTGTCACGAGAACTGCTGACGCGGCAGCTCGCGCAGCATGCCCGCCTCGCGTCTTTGTACGCGAACCTGCCGTTCGGATCTTTCCCCTCGGACGGCTGGCTTCCGCTTTCATCGCTGGGCGGGCCGCACACGACCTTGGTGACGCTCGCGCAGGCATCGCGTTTCGCCAGCCGGCAGGACTACGAAAATTACCTTGCACGTCTGGCGCAGGTTCCGGATCATCTGCGGAATCTGATCAAGCGCATGGATTCTGCGATCAAGGCGGGGTGGATCGGCCCGGCAGCGCCGATGGAGCGTGTTCCAGGCCAGCTGTCGGGCTTCGCGACGGCAGCCATCGCAAGCGGGCCCCTGATGAGCCCTTTCTCAGGCGCGCTGCGCGGTGTGGATGAACGCGGCCGGGAAGACCTGGTCGCCCGGGCACGGCAGGTGCTCACCCAAAAAGTGGCGCCCGCGTTTGCGGATCTGAAGCGCTTTTTCGAGGATCGATATCTGCCTGCGGCACGCGGGGTCCCACTTTCGGCATCCCGCCTGCCCGCAGGCAAGGCCTATTACGACACGCTTGTGAGCATCGATACGACGACAGCGGAGACGCCGGAGAAGATTCACGAGATCGGACTGGGCGAGGTTGCGCGCATCGGCGCCGAGATCAGGCGGACCCTGGACTCGGCGGGTTACTCCGGAAAACTGAGCGAGTTCGTCGCAGCGAAGCGGGCAGACCCGGTGCAGCGGTTCGGATCCGCCGAAGCCATGCTCGCGGGCTACCGTGATCTCGCCAAACGCGCCGACGCTGAGCTATCCACGCTGTTTGCCGTGCTGCCGCGCATGCCCTACGGCGTACGCGCGATGGAGCCGTTTGAACGCGACAATGCGGAGTACTACGTTCAGGGTAGCGCGGACGGACTCCGGCCAGGATTCTTCATGGCCAACGTCAACCGGCTCGACCGCCGCGGGCGGTTCGAGATGGAGGCGCTGCTGCTGCACGAAGCGGTTCCCGGCCACCATCTGCAGGTTGCGCGGGCGATGGAAATCGAAGCGCTTCCCGAATTCAGACGGCATCTCTGGATCACTGCGTACGGCGAGGGCTGGGCGCTTTACGCGGAGAGCCTGGGCAAGCAGATGGGTTTCTACAAGGAGACCGAGACGAAAATCGGATACCTGTCATCTGAAATCATGCGCGCCGCGCGCCTGGTCGTGGACACCGGCCTGCACCGCTTCGACTGGAACCGCCAGCAAGCGATCGATTACCTGGTCGAGAACGCGGGGCTGGAAGCGGGATTCGCCGCCGCCGAGGTTGACCGCTACATCAGCGTGCCTGGGCAGGCGCTCGCCTACAAGATGGGGGAACTGAAGATCAAGGCACTGCGCGAGATGGCCAAGGCACGGCTGGGAAGCAGCTTCGATCAGCGCCGTTTCCACAATGCCGTGCTCGATGACGGGCCGCTTCCGCTGGATATGCTGGAGCAACGCATCAACGTGTGGATCGGGCGCGAAGAGGCGGGCAGGGTAAAGCGGGCTGGCGCCGCCCCAATACCCAGGACCTGATCCGGATGCCTTCGACACAGCAGGACGGAGTGATCGTGTCTCTGAGCTCGAAGGCCATGACCGAAGCTGAACTGGAAGCGGCCTTCAGCGTCCTGCGGGCGTTCCTTGCCTCGGATGAGCATTATCGGGACAGCGCCGACAGCTATGGCGACTGCGGGCCGGAGGCGCTTCGGCACGCGCTGCGGCTGTTCCTCGCGCGCCCGGAGCTTGGCTTCGTGTGGCTGGCTCTCGACGCCGGCACTGTCGTCGGCTGTTGTGTCGTCTGTTACGCCATCTCGACCTCTGCGGGCGCGATCGTCGCCAAGCTTGATGACGTGTGCGTGCTGCCCGGCCGGGAAGGACAGGGCATCGGGACAGCCCTGATCGACAGTCTCAAGACCGAACTCCGCAGTCGTGGGCTGCGGCGGATAGACACCTCGTGTCACATCGAGAACCCGCGAGCCCGGGACTTCTACGTTCGGCTCGGATTCCGTTCGCTCAACGAAGAGCGGCTCGCGCTGGTTCTCTGATGCGCCCCTGCCGTCTGTAGCTCATCGGCAGCCTGGCGGGCCCGCGAAGGGCGCGGTGTTGCAATGCGCGCAGTGGCTCAGGAATTGAAAACATAAAGATCATGCTCGACCCGGATGCTCGTGGCGTCGATCAACTCCTGCCCGGGGGCAGATCAGGTCGACCGAAACACCTTAGTCCATGATTATCTGCACGGCCTCCGGCATGCCCGACTGTTGCCGGGTCTTGGCGTGTCCATCATCAGAATGCCGATCTTCATGCTCTTCTGCTCATCTGGGCGTACTGCGCGACATAGCCGGCGACCAGGAAATCCGCTGCGGGCACGCCGGTGTAGTCAGGGAAATCGTTGACCTCGATGACCTGCAGGGCGCCGTCGGTTTCGATGCAGTCGACGCCAAATAACTGCAGCCCGAACAGGTCGCCGCAGCGCCGGGCCAGGTTGCGCCATGCGACCGGAAGTGCGAGCGGGGTGGCGGCTAAAACGTTACTGCGCAGCGGGGACCGCTTGCGCACCGCCCACACGTGCTCGCCGGCGACATAGAGCTTGACGTCGAAACCGTTGTTTGGCAGCAGACGCTGGGCGATGATGCAATGTTCGCTTTCGGCGGCATCGTCGAGAGCGCTTGGCGTTTCGACGATGCGGATTCCCCGGCAGTTGTCCCCATGGACTGGTTTCAGGATGAGCGGATAGGCGGCGAGCGGGATCTCCCGGCGGATCTGCGCGATGGCTCCGATCCAGGTGGGCGGCGCCGGGATTCCGGCCGCGCGCAGCTGGGTCGCCATATGTGCTTTGTCGACCACCGCGGCGATCGCTTGGCGTCGGTTGAGTGTGGGAATGCCCGCCGCCTCGGCGACACTCAGGCGGGCGAGGAGGTCCGTGCTGCGACCGCGCGCGACGAGCAGGTCGAGTCCTGCGAGCCAACGTGAATTCGCGATGTCGAGCAAGGCGGACTGGGTGTCGAAGACCGTGACGCGATGGCCGCCGGCGGTTAACGCGCGCACCATCCCCTGGGGCTGTGCGTGCGTCAGATAGCGCGCTTCGACAAGAACGCCGAAGTGCAGCGGCGCGTCCGCGCACCGCTGTGCGGCGCCGCCATTTTTCGCTTCCCTCAGTCGAGTTCTCGAGGTTCTCGTTGCGACTACCATAAGTATCCTTATCTTGATTCCCAGCGCGCGCTACCGCGTTTGCAAACTGCGACAATCCCGGTAGGGACTTTGCTGCACCGGCGCGGAAAGCCCCGGCAAAATAGGTTAATGGGCACTTCCATCCTGGGCGTCATCAAATCGTCACACCCCACAGAGGCGCATGCAGGCGCGGAAATACGTTGGACGGGAAATCATTACGAGCGACGCGGGCAAAAACGGGAAGGCCGGTGACGCTCGCGTTACCGGCCTTCGGATCTGAAAGGAATCAGGGGCAGGTCGTGGCGGCCGGCACCGCATCCGGCAATCCGGCAGTAGCGCCGACCTGGCGCTACTTCGTGCGGTACGGCAGGTCACTGATCAACGCGCTTTCCAGCGGCGCCCACAGCGGCGCTTGCCGTCGGCCCAGTCGAGCAGTTGGCGCTCCGGTGCGGTGGCTCGTGGGCTGCCAAGTGCCACATTCACGGGCCGCGTTGGCTCATCCTGGGGCTCACCCACGATGATCGGTGGCAGCACGATCTCGTCGCCACAAATGCACAAGGTCAGCCGGTAGGTGCCGC
>JADGRR010000240.1 GCA_017880745.1 Burkholderiales bacterium | reverse complement strand
TACGACGTGCCGAGTAAAGGCGATGATGTGAACAAGGAGGGTCGCAGCGTTCCGGCCAGCCTGCCGCGCGTGGATTTTTACCACTGGGTGCTGGTGGACATTGCCCCGGGCATGAGTTCGATCGCAGAAGCCGAATTCTCCGATGGCATCAGCGCGCGCGGCAAAACGGGTCCGGAGGCGAAGCACGGCACGCGCCAGGGGCTCAACGACTATACCGCCTGGTTTGCCGGGGACAAGGACATGAGCGGCAGCTACTTCGGCTACGACGGACCGTGCCCGCCGTGGAACGACGAAATTCTGCACCATTACGTGTTCACGCTGTATGCGCTGGACAGCGCTCGCTGCCCCGTGAGCGGCATCTTCAAGGGTGGCGACGTATTGAAGGCGATCGAGGGCCATGTGCTGGCCAAGGCCAGCCTCACCGGCACCTATACGCTCAATCCCAGGCTCGGCTAAGGCTGCTTTGACGATGAGGGGACGTCTCCCCCCTTGCTCCCCTAAATCAGAGGCCGTTTCGTTAATTCTGAATGGCCTCCAGCTACGAAGGTGACGAACCCGATGAAATTCGAATTGACCCCGCGGCGGGTGTTTGCGGCATTCATGCTGATTCCCCTCGCGCTGCTTGCAGAGGCGCTCGTTTTGGAGCACGCCAAAGGCCAACTCCCGTGCCCGCTGTGTGTGCTGCAGCGCGCAGGGTTTCTGCTGGTCGCGCTTATCGCGCTGGCAGCGGCAATACAGCAGCCGCGGCGCCGCGGAACCGCGATCTATGCCGTTGGAATCGCGCTCGCCTCGCTCTCGGGCCTGGGGGTCGCGATATGGCATGTCTGGACGCTGTATCACCCCAAATTCGGCTGCGGCATCGATGTGATGGAGCAGTTCGTGAACAATCTGCCGACGGCCAAACTGCTGCCCTGGCTGTTCCATGCGAGCGGCGAGTGCACGGCGCCGCACGAGCCGATCTTGGGGTTGCAGGTGCCCGAGTGGTCGCTCATCTGGTTTTCCTTGCTGTTTCTCGCCGCGATTTTTTTCGCCTTCAAACGCTTGTCTGTCGCGCGCGCCACTGTGCTGGCTTGAGTTCCGCCGCCGTCGGCGCGGCTCGGATTCGTATTCCGGAGGTAGCGGAAAGCCGCTATAATTCAGGCTTTTAGCTTTTCATAGCTGATCCTGAACATGCGGGTTTGCCGCACCATATCCGAACGCAGCCAGTCGCCGACGGCGCTCACCATCGGCAATTTCGATGGCGTGCACCAGGGCCACCAGGCGATGCTCGCGCGCCTCAAGGAGCAGGCACGCGCGCTCGGCCTGCCGGCCTGCGTGCTCACCTTCGAACCCCATCCGCTCGAACTGTTCGCGCCGCAAACGGCGCCGACGCGGCTTACCTCGCTCAGGGAGAAGCTGGAATTGCTTGCGGCGCATGGCATCGAATGCGTGCATGTGAACCGCTTCAATCGCGCCTACGCCAGCAGGTCGCCGCAGGAGTTCATCGAGCGCGTGCTGCTCGCCGGACTGGGCATGCGCTGGCTGCTGATCGGCGACGACTTCCGTTTCGGCGCCCGCCGCGCAGGCAATTTTGCGCTGCTGCAGGAGGCGTCGCGCAAATACGGCTTCGGTCTTGAGGCGATGCCCACGGTCGAATTCGAGGGCGTGCGCGTGTCGAGTTCTGCGGTGCGCGTGGCGCTGGCCGCGGGCCGGCTGGCCGAGGCCGAGGCGCTGCTCGGCCGGCCTTACAGCATCAGCGGCCGCGTGGTGCATGGCGACAAGCTCGGGCGGCAGATCGGCTTTCCCACGGCCAACGTGCAGTTGCGGCACAACCGTCCGCCCTTGTCTGGCATCTTCGCCGTTCGCACCCTCGATGGGCAGGGGCACCGGCGCGACGGTGCCGCGAGTCTGGGGCTGCGCCCGACGGTTGACACTAGCGGCCGCGCCAAGCTGGAGGTGCACCTGTTCGATTTCGCCGGCGACCTCTACGGCCAGCATTTGCGCATCGATTTCCTGCATAAGATACGCGACGAAGAAAAATTCCCCGACCTCGAAGCGCTGAAAGCGCGCATCGCGCAGGATTGCGATATCGCCAAAGAGCTGCTGGCTGCGAAAGAGCGCGCATGAACGCGGAATCCATGGCGCTGCCCGCCGCCATGCGCCTGAAACCTACCCGACCAATCGAAACTTTCGAAATGCAAAATGGCTGATTACAAAAACACGCTGAACCTTCCCGATACGCCTTTCCCGATGCGCGGCGACCTCGCCAAACGCGAGCCGCAGTGGGTCAGGCAATGGCAGGATGGAAGGGTGTACGAGAAGATCCGCGCCGCCTCCAAGGGCAGGCCCAAATTCATCCTGCACGACGGGCCGCCTTACGCCAACGGCGACATCCACATCGGGCATGCGGTAAACAAGATTCTCAAGGACATCATTGTCAAGTCGCGCAATCTGGCGGGCTACGACGCAGTCTATGTGCCCGGCTGGGACTGCCACGGCATGCCGATCGAGCGCGAGATCGAAAAGCAGCACGGCAAGAATTTGCCGGTGGAGCAGACGCAGAGCCTATGCCGGGCGTATGCGGCCCTGCAAATCGAGCAACAGAAAAAGGATTTCCAGCGCCTGGGAGTACTTGGCGACTGGGACCATCCCTACCAGACCATGGCCTATGGCAACGAGGCCGACGAGATCCGCACGCTGGGGAAGATATTGGCGAAGGGCTACGTCTACCGCGGACTGAAGCCTGTGAACTGGTGCTTCGACTGCGGCTCGGCGCTGGCGGAAGCCGAAGTCGAGTATGCGGACAAGAAGGATTTTGCCATCGACGTCGGCTTCGCGTTTGCCGAGCCGGAAAAAATCGCCACGGCGTTCGGCCTGGCCAAACTGCCGGCTGACAAGGGCTTCATTGTCATCTGGACGACCACGCCCTGGACCATCCCCGGCAATCAGGCGCTGAACGCGCATCCGGAGCACATCTACAATTTGGTTGCAACCGAACGCGGGCTGCTGATTCTGGCCGCGGACCTGCAGGACGCCTGCCTCGCGCGCTATCGGCTCGCGGGCGAGACGCTCGCGTCGTGCAAGGGCAAAGCGCTCGAACTGATCGGGTTCCAGCACCCGTTCTACGAGCGGCTGGCGCCGATCTATCTGGGCGAGTATGTGACGCTGGACACCGGCACCGGCATCGTCCACAGCGCCCCGGCCTATGGCGTGGAAGACTTCGATTCCTGCCGCCGTTACGGCATGAAGGATGAGCAGATTCTCACCCCGGTGATGACTGACGGGAAATTCGTCTCGTCGCTGCCGTTCTTCGGCGGCATGATGATCTGGAAGGCCAATCCCGAAATCGTGAAGAAAATTGCGGAAGCCGGCGCGTTGTTCCACTCCGAAGATTATGTCCACAGCTACATGCACTGCTGGCGCCACAAGACGCCCATCATCTACCGCGCCAGCACGCAATGGTTCGCCAGTATGGACGAGCCGCCGGGCTTCAACGGCGTGAAGCCCGCCGAGTCCTTGCGCGCGACTGCCTTGCGCGGCATCGACAACACGCGCTTCTATCCGGACTGGGGCCAGGCGCGTCTGCACGGCATGATCGCCAACCGTCCCGACTGGACCTTGTCGCGCCAGCGCCAGTGGGGCGTGCCCATGCCGTTTTTCATCCACAAGGAAACGAGCGAGTTGCATCCGCACACTCTGGATCTGCTGGAACAGGTGGCGAAGCGCGTGGAGCGCGGCGGCATCGAAGCCTGGCAGACGCTGGAGCCGAAGGAACTCTTGGGTGCGGAAGCCGGGCAATACGTCAAGATCAAGGATACGCTCGATGTATGGTTCGATTCCGGCTCGACGCATCAGACGGTGATGGGCGGACCAGACGGCAACACGACCGGTGCCGGCTCGCACGGGGGAGAGCTGCAGTTCCCGGCCGACCTGTACCTGGAAGGCTCCGACCAGCACCGCGGCTGGTTCCATTCGTCGCTGCTCGTGTCCTGCATGCTGAACGGCGTGCCGCCCTACAAGGCGCTCCTGACCCACGGTTTCGTCGTCGACGGCCATGGGCGCAAAATGTCGAAATCGCTCGGCAACGTGATTGCGCCGCAGAAGGTGTCCGACACCCTGGGGGCGGAGGTGCTGCGACTGTGGGTGGCCGCAACCGATTATTCGGGGGAACTGTCGATCTCCGACGAGATCCTGAAGCGCGTGGTCGAGGGCTACCGCCGCATTCGCAACACGCTGCGTTTCCTGCTCGCCAATACCGCCGACTTCGACCCCAAGGCGCATGCGCTGCCGCCCGAAGATTGGCTGGAGATCGACCACTATGCGCTCGCGCTCACGCAGTCGCTGCAACAGGAAATGATGCGCGACTACGACAATTACGATTTCCATTTCGTGGCGCAGAAGCTGCAGGGTTTCTGCTCCGAGGACCTGGGCGGGTTCTACCTCGATATTCTCAAGGACCGGCTGTATACGGCCGGCACGGACTCGAAGGCAAGACGCTCGGCGCAAAATGCGCTCTACCAGATCCTGCAGCGCCTGGTGCGGCTGATGGCTCCCATCCTCTCCTTTACCGCGGAAGAGATCTGGGCCGTGACCGCCGGCGGCAAGGATGAGTCCGTGTTTACGCATACCTGGGACGAATTCCCGGCCGCGGGTTATTCGCCGGAGCTGCTCGAGCGCTGGGGCAAGATCCGCAGTGTCCGCGCCGAGGTGCAGAAGCAGCTGGAGGAGGCGCGTGTCGCCGGAAAAATCGGCTCCTCGCTGCAGGCCGAAGTCGAGATTCGCGCGAGCGGCGACAAGCTGGCGCTGCTGCAGTCGCTGCAGGACGATCTGCGCTTCGTGCTGATCACGTCGAGCGCAGTGGTAACGCCGGTCGCCGCGGCCGCCGATGAAGCGGTGATCGCGACGCCGAGCACGCACGCCAAATGCGAGCGCTGCTGGCACTATAGGGACGACGTCGGTCGGGATGACGCCGGGCGCGCCGATGCCGCGCACCCCGGACTCTGCGGCCGCTGCGTGTCCAACCTGTACGGCGCCGGCGAGCCCAGAGCGTATGCGTAAGCTCGCCCCCTGGTACGCTTTGGCGGTGCTGGTGGTGGTGCTGGACCAGCTGACCAAGCATTGGATCAGCGCCAGTTTCGACTACGGCGAGGCGCGCGCCGTTACGGGCTTTTTCAACCTGGTGCTGACGTACAACAAGGGCGCGGCATTCAGTTTTCTCGCCAGCGCGGCGGGCTGGCAGCGCGGCTTTTTCATCGGCATTGCGCTGATCGCTATCGTCGTGATCAGCGTGCTGCTGGCGCGCCATGCGCGCGACAAGCTGTTCTGCCTCTCGCTCGCCTCGATCCTCGGCGGGGCGATAGGCAACGTCCTCGATCGCATCGTGCTCGGTTACGTCGTCGATTTTCTCGATTTTCACGTTGCCGGCTGGCACTGGCCGGCGTTCAATCTGGCCGATTCGGCGATCACGGTGGGCGCAGTGCTGCTGGTCGTGGACAGTTTTCGTCCGGGCGCCAAGCGGGCAGGAGTGTCGTAATGAGCGCGCAGATTGGATTCAGGCGGTCGCGCGCCGAGCGCGC
>JADGRR010000239.1 GCA_017880745.1 Burkholderiales bacterium | reverse complement strand
GTCAAGATCCCGGCGGGCGTGGACGAAGGCGACCGCATCCGCTTGAGCGGCGAGGGCGAGGCCGGCGCCAACGGCGGGCCGCCTGGCGACCTGTACGTGCAACTGCATCTGAAGCCGCACGCGGTATTCCAGCGCGATCACGACGACCTGCACTGCGAAATGCCGATCAGTTTCACCATCGCTGCGCTGGGCGGCGAGATCGAAATTCCGACGCTCTCGGGCTCGGCCAGGATCAAGATCCCGCCCGAAACCCAGAGCGGCAAGATATTTCGCCTGCGCGCCAAGGGCATAAAGGGGGTGCGCAGCCATGCGCAGGGCGATCTCCTGTGCCATATGGTGGTCGAGACCCCGGTGCACCTTACCGAGCGGCAAAAGGAACTGCTGCGCGAACTGGAAGCGATCAATACGAAAGACGCGGACCGGCACAATCCGCGCGCGAAATCCTGGA
Organism: Burkholderiales bacterium; assembly: GCA_017880745.1. Classification (GTDB taxonomy): domain Bacteria; phylum Pseudomonadota; class Gammaproteobacteria; order Burkholderiales; family SG8-39; genus 2-12-FULL-64-23. The sequence goes on along the minus strand of JADGRR010000239.1, from coordinate 5,118 downwards.
TGGATAAAGTAAAAGAATTTTTTGCGGAATAGCGAGGAATTCGCCATACGCGACGACTCGAATCGCGTCGCCCGTTATTGCTTTTATTCATAACCGTGTTATCGGTATGGATGTGCTTTTCATCCATACCGATAACACGGTTGGCGCGCGCGAGCGCGCAATGTTCGCTCGCCGACCTCGGAGGACGCCGGAAGACACATCGAGCCGCGGTGACAGAACTTGCGCGGACAGCGGCCCGTCCGCGCGGATCGCCGATTGCGCACGGACAAGAAGCGGTCCGTGCGCAATCGGCGATCTTGTATAAAACCCCGCACTGCCCTTGTCTTTATCGATATTCGCGACCACGGTTGCCCCGCGCGGCGCACAGGTCCGCTGCTGGACCTAAGACGTCGTATCTACCGCCACGAAAAACTCAAGCGCCGCGCCAGGTCGTGCCCTGCGGACCATCCTCGAGCACGATGCCGGCAGCCAGAAGGTCGTTGCGGATACGATCGGCTGCGGCGTAGTCCTTAGCGCTCTTGGCTGCTGCGCGGGCGGCGATCATTTGCTCGATCCGCTCGCGGCTTACCAGCGCCGAGGGCGGGCTAATGTTTGTCCGCCCAGTCCCCTTTGCCTCCATCGGCTCCATCCGAGCCGCACCCGCTGCCGCGCGCCCCTGAAAGAATTCGGTCGGGTCTCTGCCGAGCAGGCCAAGGATCCCGCCAAGCGCCTCAAGCAGACCCGAGGTCATCGCCGACTTGCTGCGATTCGCGTCCGCCGCGAGCTCGAACAATACCGCCACGGCCTCCGGCGTGTTGAAGTCGTCGTCCATTGCCGCCCTGAAGCGGCCGGCGCTGGCGTCGTTCCAGTCGATCGTCGTTGCCTGCGGCGGGACGTTCTTGAGCGCCGTGTACAGGCGCGTCAGCGCGCTCTTCGCGTCATCCAGATGCTGGTCCGAATAGTTGAGCGGGCTGCGGTAGTGCGCGCGCAGGATGAAGAACCGCACCACCTCGGCATCGTACTGCTTCAGCACCTCGCGGATGGTGAAGAAATTGCCGAGCGACTTGGACATCTTCTCGTCCTCGACGCGCACAAAGCCGTTGTGCATCCAGTAATTCACGAAGCCATCGCCGCGCGCGCCCTCCGACTGGGCGATTTCGTTCTCGTGATGTGGAAACTGCAAGTCCTGACCGCCGCCATGGATGTCGAAATGCGTGCCGAGCAGTTCGCTCGACATGACCGAGCACTCGATGTGCCAGCCCGGGCGGCCTGCGCCCCAGGGCGAGTCCCAGAACGGCTCGCCCTCCTTCGCCCGCTTCCACAGGACGAAGTCGAGCGGGTCATGCTTGCTCGGATCGGTTTCGACACGTTCGCCCGCGCGCAACTCGTCCAGCGTCTTTCCCGAGAGCTTGCCGTAGCCGGGGAACTTGCGCACCGCGTAATTGATGTCGCCGCTAGACGCCTGATAGGCGAGGCCCTTGTCCTGCAGCGCCCTGATCATGTCCAGCATGCCGCCGATGTATTGCGTGGCACGCGGCTCATGATCGGGTTTCTGCACCCCCAGCGCCGCCGCATCCTCGTCCATGTAACCGATGAAGCGTGCGGTGAGTTCGCCTATGGTCTCGCCGTTCTCAAGCGCGCGGCGGATGATCTTGTCGTCGACGTCGGTGATGTTGCGCACGTAGGTAACCTCAAATCCGGAGGCGCGCAGCCAGCGCTGCACCATGTCGAACACCACCATTACGCGCGCATGGCCCAGATGGCAGTAATCGTAGACGGTCATGCCGCACACGTACATGCGCGCTTTGCCCGGCTCGATCGGAACGAAATCCTGCTTGCGGCGGGCAAGGGTATTGTATATCTTCAGCATGCGCAAAAAGCGGCCAGGATGCGATCGGCTGCGCCGCGCTTTCCGCGTCGGCGCAGGACCGCCATCCAAACTTTCGGTAGCGGCCTCTATTGTGGTGGTTCGGGTGTTCTTGCTAGAATGCAAAGTTATCTTATTGGCGCGAGAAAGTATAACACAATGCACCCCCTCCTTTGCCGCACCGCAGTCGCGTTGAGTCTGGTATTCGCTGCCGCTGCCGTCCACGCCGACGAGTTGCAGGATATCAATCGCATGATGCGGCAGGGCCAGTTGCCCCAGTCTCTGGAACGTATCGACAAGTTCCTCGCCGGCAAACCGCGCGACGCGCAGGGGCGATTTCTGAAGGGCCTGATCCTGACCGAGATGAACCGGCCAGCCGAAGCGATCCAGGTATTCCAAAAGTTGTCCGAGGATTATCCGGAGCTACCCGAACCGTACAACAACCTGGCTGTTCTGTACGCCTCGCAGGGCCAGTACGAAAAAGCCAGGGTCGCCCTGGAAAGTTCGATCCGTACCCATCCGAGCTACGCCACCGCACATGAGAATCTCGGCGACATCTACGCCAAGCTCGCCAGCCAGGCCTACGACAAGGCGCTGCAACTCGACTCCTCCAACACCGGCGCCAAGACCAAGCTGGCGATGATAGGCGAGTTGATCGGCGGCGGGACGCGCGCCGCCCGCGCCCCAGCGCGTGCGGAGCCGGCGAAGATAGCCGAGGCGGCCCCGGCCAAGGTCGCCGATGCCGGCAAGGCAAGTGCGGTAGCAGGCGCCGCCAAATCAGGCGCCGAACCCAGGGCACCCGAGCCAAGAGCGGCCGAACCGAAGGCAACCGAGCCTGGGGCCAAGGCGGCCGGCAGCCACGACGCCGAATCCGACGAACTCCTGAAGACGGTGCACGCCTGGGCCAACGCCTGGGCCAGGAAAGACGTATCCGGCTACCTTGCGCATTACGCCAAGGACTTCAAGACGCCCAAGGACGAGGCGCGCGGCGACTGGGAAAAAGGGCGTAAGCAGCGCATCAGCGCGCCGAAGAAAATCGAGATCGGAATCGAGTCGCCCAAGGTCAGCATCGACAGCGACAGCACCGCGAGCGTGAGCTTCCGCCAGATTTACCGTTCCGACGTAATCAAGACCTCGGGAACTAAAACACTGGTCATGGTCAAAGCCAATGGCAAATGGCTGATACGTGAAGAGCGGGTCAATTAACTGATGCAACTGCGGCGCCGATTCTCCAACACACTGCTCGCCGGCGTTCTGGGCCTCGCCAGTGCCTTCTGCCTTTCCCCCGCCCGGGGGGACCAAGGCGCCGACGCGCTGCTGGGTAAAGCGTTCGAGGAAATCGAGAACAACCGCCTTGATCTGGCGCTCGACGACATTGAAGCGCTGCTCCGGGCCAAACCGAATTTCCGTCTCGCGTACCTGATCAAGGGCGATCTGCTGCTGGCGCGCGGCCGCGCGCTGAAGACTTTCGGCAACACCCCCCAGGGCCAGAACGAGCGGCTCGATGACCTGCGCGCCGAAGCGCTGGCGCGCCTGCATGCCTACCGCGATCGACCGTCGCAGAACCAGGTACCGCGCTATCTGATGCAGATGCGCGAGGATCAGCGTTACGCCATCGTCGTCGACAACGAGCGCTCGCGCCTGTACCTGTATCAGAACGAAAACGGCCGACCGCGCTTCGTCGCCGATTATTACATCAGCACCGGTAAGCGCAGCGGGGAGAAAACACGCGAAGGCGACGAAAAGACACCCGTCGGCGTATACCACGTCACCGCCAGTCTGCCGAAGAACAAGCTCTCCGATTTCTACGGCAGCGGCGCCTTCCCCATCAGCTACCCCAACGAGTGGGATAGGCGCCATGGCAGGAACGGCCATGGTATCTGGCTGCACGGCACGCCCAGCGATACCTACAGCCGCGCACCGCGCGCGAGCAACGGCTGCGTGGTGCTCGCCAACGCGGACCTGGACGCATTGTCCAAGAAGCTGCAGATCGGACTCACGCCGGTGATCATTAGCGAACAGGTCGAATGGCTGTCGCTGGATGACTGGAACGCCGAGCGCAACGCGCTCAATGCGGAAATCGAGCGCTGGCGTAGCGCCTGGGAGAGCCTCGATACGGAGCGCTACCTGACCCACTATTCGAAGAACTTTTCGGCCGATCGCGAGAACTTCGCCGACTGGGGTCGGCACAAGCGCCAAGTCAACAGCGGCAAGAGCTGGATCAAGCTGAAGCTCTCCAATTTCAGCATGTTCCGCAATCCGGGCAAGGACGAGTTGGTGGTGGTGACGTTCGACCAGGATTACCGCTCGAATAACCTGGCCAATGCCATGAAGAAGCGTCAATATTGGACCAAGGAAGGCGGCAAGTGGCGCATCATCTACGAGGGTGCGGCATAACCCCCGGATTCGGTGCAAACAGCGCAATCGGCGCGAGCGGATCAACAGAGCGCGTCGCGTTGCCGGCCTCACCTTCCATGTCCGACGCAGTTAATCGTCGATAAGAGGAGCTGCAAACATGCGCTCGTTCCAGATACTGATATTAGGCATCCTGCTCTGGTCGGCCGAGACTCTTGCCGCCAACCCGGTGGTTGAAATGAAGACCAGCGTCGGCGCGGTACGCATCGAACTCTACGCCGACAAGGCGCCAAAATCTGTGGCCAATTTCCTGCAGTATGTGAAAGACGGCTTCTACAACGGCCTCGTTTTCCACCGTGTCATCGATGGCTTCATGATCCAGGGCGGCGGTCACTATCCGGACCTGCGGGAGAAGAAAGGCGATCGCCCATCGGTCGAGAACGAGGCTGGCAACGGCTTGAAAAATGACGCCGGTACCGTGGCCATGGCGCGCACGTCCAACCCGCACTCGGCCACGGCGCAGTTCTTCATCAACGTGGCCGACAACGCCTTCCTCAATTTCCGCGATCCCAGTCCCGCCGGCTTCGGCTACGCCGTATTCGGCAGGGTAAGCCAAGGCATGGACGTGGTGACGCGCATCGCGCGCACGCCCACCGGCGCGGGCGGGCCTTTTCCGAAGGACGTGCCGCAGAAGCCAGTCATCATCGAATCCATCACCCTCATTTCCGATAAATAGCGAGCTCATCATGGTCAAACTGCATACCAACCACGGCACCATCACCGTGGAACTGGACGCCGCCAAGGCACCCAAGACGGTGGAGAATTTTCTGTCTTACGTCAGAAGCGGCCACTACGACAATACCGTGTTTCACCGCGTCATCGACGGCTTCATGGTGCAAGGCGGCGGCTTCGAACCG
>JADGRR010000012.1 GCA_017880745.1 Burkholderiales bacterium | reverse complement strand
AGTTGACGGCCGGCGCGACGCTGTACATCCCGGTGCAGGTGGACAGCGCCCTGTTCTATGCCGGCGATCCGCACTTCGTGCAGGGTGACGGCGAGGTGGCGCTGACCGCGCTCGAGGGCTCGCTGCGCTCGACGTTCCGGCTTACCGTGCTCAAACCCGGCGATCCGGCGCTGCCGATGAAGGCGCCGATGAAAAATCCGTTCGCCGAGACGCCGCAGTACTGGATTCCGATCGGGCTCGATCCCGACCTCGACGATGCGATGAAGGACGCCACGCGCCAGGCGCTGCAGTTCCTGAGCGAAAAACTCGGCATGGATCGTGCCACCGCGTACGCGTACCTGAGCGCCGGCGCCGATTTTCAGGTGGCCGAGGTGGTGGACAAGGTGAAAGGCGTCAACGGCATGATACGCAAAGCGGATTTTGCCAGCCTCGCGAAACCCAAGGGCGCGAAGAAATCCAAATAGCGCCGCTGCAGATCTGGAGCACGAAGCGGAGGCGCCGGCGTGACCAGCGCATGCGTCCTCTGCTTCAATGCGGCGAGCGCCGCATGCATTCTCACTTAATGGAAATGCGCCCGCGGGTCAACTGCGCTTGGCGTCAGCGCGCGAAGCGCAGGCAGAGCTGCAGCAATTCGTCCCAGACGTCGCCGCGAGCCAGGCCTTTGATCGTGCGGTCGATGCGCGCGGCGTGGCGCAGCGCCTGGCCCAGGGCGGCGGACTTCAGCCGGCGCGCGGCGTCGGTCACCTGCTGCTGGCGCACGCCGCCCCAGACGCGGTTGTTGCGGTAGAGCTGCTGCAAGTCTTCGCCCTGGGCCATCCCGGCCTGCACCTTGGCCACGGCGCGGATCTCCTCTGCCAGCACCCACAGTATCTTGGGCGGGGCCTCACCTTCGCTCCTGAGACCGTCGAGCATGCGCGCGAGGCGCGCCTTGTCGCCAGCGAGCATCGCCTCGTTCAGCTTGAACGCATCGTAGCGCGCGACGTTGAGCACGGCGCTGCACACCGGATCGAAGGCGAGCTCGCCCGGCGGAAACAGCAGGCCCAGTTTCTGGATTTCCTGGTGCGCGGCGAGCAGGTTGCCTTCGACGCTGTCGGCGAGGAATTGCAGCGTCTCCCGGTCGGCTTTCTGTTTTTGCCGCGCCAGGCGCCCCGCGATCCACTGCGGCAACTGCGCGCGTTCGAGCTGGAAGGTGTTGATCAGCACGCCGTCGCGCGTCAGCGCCTTGAACCAGGCCGCGTCCTGGGCCCTGCGGTCGAGCCTGGGCAGGGTCACGATGGTGAGCACGTCCGGGGCGAGTTCGGAACAGAACTCCACGATCGCTGCCGCGCCGTCGGTGCCGGGTTTGCCGCCGGGGATGCGCAGCTCGATCAGTTTCTTCGACGAGAACAGCGACAGGCTCGCGCCGCTGACCAGCAACTGGTTCCAGTCGAAGCTGCGCTCGACGGTGAGCACCTCGCGCTCGGCGTAGCCTTTCCCGCGCGCTGCGAAGCGGATCGCGTCGGCTGCCTCCAGCGACTGCAGCGGCTCGTCGCCGTGGATGACGTAGAGGGAGGCGAGGCTGCGCGAGAGGTGGCGCCCCAGCTCTTCAGCGCGCAGTTGCATCTTTTGCAGTGGGCTCGAACGCAATCGGTTCTGCGGGCGCGGCGGCCAGGCGGCGCAGGATCTGCTGCACCATGTCGGTTTGCATGTCGCGGTACAGCAGCAGTTCTTCCGATTCCTGCGCCAGTACCCGCGAGTTGTTGAAGGGGACGTTGCGCGTGAGGCGGATTTCCCTCTGCGGCAGGTAATCGCGGCCTTTCGCGTCGTGCACGCGGAAGCTCAGGAGATAGCGCAGTTGGAATTCGATCACCTGGCCGCTGGTGTTGAGCGAGAGGATGGTCTTGTCGCGCTGTTCGGAAATCACGCTGAGTATCGCCTGCGCCGCGGCCGGATCGCGCACCAGCTTGGTGTGGGTGCCGGCGATGATATTGCGCTTCAGCTCGGTTCCCAGCGGCGAAATGTCTGGAATGGCGACGTACAGGGTCTCGAACGGCAGCTTGGCCTGGCCGCGCAACTGGAAGCCGCAGGCGGCGGTCACGAGTCCCAACACCAGAATCGCCAGAATACGCATCATCGCTCCAAAAGCGTCACGCACTCAAACCACCACATTCACCAGCCTGCCGGGCACGACGACGATTTTCTTCACGCTCTGGCCGGCGACGAATTTCCGCACCGGCTCGCACGCGAGCGCCGCGGCCTCGATGACGTCCTTGCCCGCGGTCTTGGCGACGCGGATATTGCCGCGCAGCCTGCCGTTTACCTGCACCACCAGCTCGATCTCGTCCTGCTCCAGCGCCGACGGATCGGGCTCGGGCCAGGGGGCATCGAGCATGTCTCCGGCATAACCGAGTTTTCGCCACAGCTCGTGGCTTATATGCGGTGTGATCGGATACAGGGTCCGCAACAGGATGCCGAAGCACTCATGCAGCGCGCGTGCGGGAACCTCGGTTGCGGATGCATCTGCAGCGGCATTCTCCAGACCCAACGGGTTGTAAAGCGCGTTCAACATTTTCATCGCGGCCGACGCGACCGTGTTGAACTGTTTGCGCCCAATATCGAACGTTGCCTGTTTCAACACCGAATGCACTTCAAGCCGAAGGGCGGCAATCCTTGGTTTGATCGCGGCAAGCTGCGGCGGATATTCGTAATGCGCAAAATTACCATGACGGCGTTTTGACTCCGCATTGATGATTGGGGCCCATTGATGCGCGAACGTCCACAGGCGCTTCAAGAATCGGTACGAACCCTCCACGCCTGAGTCGGACCACTCCAGCGTCTGCTCGGGCGGGCTCGCGAACATCATGAAAAACCGCGCGGTGTCGGCGCCGTAGGTCTCGATCAGCGCTTGCGGGTCGACGCCGTTGTTCTTCGATTTCGACATGGTGCCGATGCCGCCCGACTCCACCGCCATGCCGTCGGCCTTGAGCACGGCCTGCGCGCGCTGGCCCTTGTCGTCGAGCTGCCACTCGATCTCGGCCGGGTTGTAGTAGCCGATGCGCGCGGCGCCGCTCCGGCGAAAGTAAATCTCGTTCAACACCATGCCCTGGGTGAGCAGGTTTGCGAACGGCTCGTCGAACTTGACCAGCTTGAGGTCGCGCATCACCTTGGTCCAGAAGCGCGAGTAGAGGAGGTGCAGGATGGCATGTTCGATGCCGCCGATGTACTGGTCCACCGGCAGCCAGTAGTTCACGCGCTCGTCGACCATCTGCGCCGCACCGGGGCATGCGTAGCGGATGTAATACCAGGACGAATCGACGAAGGTGTCCATGGTATCGGTCTCGCGCCGCGCGGGCTTGCCGCAGCGCGGGCAGGCGCAGTCGAGAAACGCCCGGTGCTTGGCGAGGGGATTGCCCGAACCGTCCGGCACCAGATCCTCGGGCAGCGTCACCGGCAGATCCGCGTCCGGCACCGGCACCGCGCCGCAATCGTCGCAGTGAATGATTGGAATAGGCGTGCCCCAGTAGCGCTGGCGCGAGATGCCCCAGTCGCGCAAGCGCCACACCACCTGCTTGTCGCCCAGGCCCTTGGCGCGCAGGTCGGCGGCGATGGCGTCCGTCGCCCGCTCGTAATCCAGGCCGTCGTACTTGCCCGAATTGATGCAGCTGCCGTATTCGGCGTACTCGGGCCGCCACGGCTCGGGCACGCTGTCGCCCGCCGGATGGCGGATCACGCATTTGATCGGCAGACGGTATTTCAACGCGAAGGCATAGTCGCGCTCGTCATGTCCCGGCACGCCCATCACCGCGCCTTCGCCGTAGCTCATGAGCACGTAGTTGCCGACCCATACCGGGACCTGTTCGCCCGAAATCGGATGCGTCACGGTCAGCCCGGCGGGCATGCCTTTCTTTTCCTGCAGCGCGAGTTCGGCTTCCTGCACTCCGCCGCGCTTGCACTCGTCGATGAATGCCGCAAGCTGCGGATTGTTCCTGGCGGCATGGGCGGCGAGCGGATGTTCGGCCGCCACGGCGCAGAAGGTCACGCCCATGATGGTGTCGGCGCGGGTGGTGAATACCTTGAGCAGCCCCGGTTCGCCGTCGATGGCGTAGGGGAAACCGAAATTCACGCCGTGGCTCTTGCCGATCCAGTTGGCCTGCATGGTCTTCACCCGCTCGGGCCAGCCGGGCAGGGTGCCGAGTGCGGCGAGCAGCTCTTCGGCGTACGCGGTGATCTTCATGTAGTACATCGGGATCTCGCGCTTTTCCACCAAGGCGCCGGTGCGCCAGCCGCGGCCGTCTATGACCTGCTCGTTGGCGAGCACGGTCTGGTCCACCGGATCCCAGTTGACCGTTCCGGTCTTCAGATACATCAGGCCTTTTTCCAGCATGCGCAGGAACAGCCACTGGTTCCACTTGTAGTACTCGGGCCGGCAGGTGGTGACTTCGCGCGACCAATCCAGGGCGAAGCCCAGCGACTGGAGCTGCTTCTTCATGTAGGCGATGTTGTCGTAAGTCCACTTCGCCGGCGGCACGCCGTTGGCCATCGCGGCGTTTTCGGCCGGAAGCCCGAATGCGTCCCAGCCCATGGGTTGCAGCACGTTGTAGCCGCGCATGCGGTGATAGCGGGTGAGCGCATCGCCGATGGTGTAGTTTCTCACGTGTCCCATGTGCAGCTTGCCCGAGGGGTAGGGGAACATCGACAGGCAATAGTATTTCGGACGGCCGCCCGTTCCCGGCGGATCCTCGGCGGCGCGGAATGCCTGGGTCTTCTCCCAATGTTGCTGGGCTGCGCGTTCGATGGCTTCTGCGTGGTACTGGGCTTGCATGGACGCTTCGCTCGATGACAAACGTACATTATACAAGGCCGTCCCCCGATCCAGCCTAAACCGGTCGCAGCAGCGCAAGAAATCGGGCGCATGCGCGAAATCCCTGGCTGCGCCGGCCCGTCGCTGCGGTAGAATCGCGGTTGTAAAAGAACGCGCCCCGCACGATGTCGCTTCTCGCCAATCTCAACCCCGAACAGCTCGCCGCCGTCACCCTGCCGAACCAGTCTGCGCTGATCCTGGCGGGTGCAGGCTCGGGCAAGACGCGGGTGCTGACCACGCGCATCGCCTGGCTGATCCAGACCGGCAACGTCAGCCCCGCCGGCGTCCTTGCGGTGACGTTCACCAACAAGGCGGCGAAGGAAATGCTCACGCGCATCTCCGCCATGCTGCCGATCTCCACCCGCGGCATGTGGGTGGGCACGTTCCACGGGCTGTGCAACCGGCTGTTGCGCGCGCATTACCGCGACGCGGGGTTGTCGCAGCTGTTTCAGATCCTCGACTCGGCCGACCAGCTGTCGCTGGTGAAGCGCGTGCTGAAGGCGATGAATGTGGATGAAGACCGCTTTCCGCCGAAGCAGGTGCAGCATTACATCAACGCCAACAAGGAAGAGGGCAGGCGCGCGGGCGAGGCCGAGGCCTACGACGATTTCAGCCGCCGCTACGCCGAGATCTACGCCGCCTACGACGAGCAGTGCCAGCGCGAGGGCGTGGTCGATTTCGCCGAACTGCTGCTGCGCAGCTTCGAGCTGCTGTCGAAAAACGAAATCCTGCGCGAGCACTACCAGGGGCGCTTCCGCCATATTCTGGTGGACGAGTTCCAGGACACCAACCGCCTGCAGTACCGCTGGCTCAAGCTCCTGACCGGGCCCGGCAGCGTGATTTTCGCGGTCGGCGACGACGACCAGTCGATCTACGCCTTCCGCGGGGCGAACGTCGGCAACATGGCCGATTTCGAGCGCGACTTCAAGGTCGAGAACGTGATCCGCCTGGAGCAGAATTACCGCTCGCACGGCAACATCCTCGACGCAGCCAACGCGCTCATTTCCAACAATCGCAAGCGCCTGGGCAAGAATCTGTGGACCTCGGCCGGACACGGCGAGCCGCTGCGGATTTACGAAGCGCAGACCGATGGCTACGAGGCCCACTGGCTGGCCGAGGAAGTGCAGGCGCTCAACCGCGATGGGCTGGCGCGGCGCGAGATCGGCGTGCTCTACCGCTCCAACGCGCAGTCGCGTATCCTTGAACACGCGCTGTTCTCCGCCGGCATTCCCTACCGCGTCTACGGCGGGCTGCGCTTTTTCGAGCGCATGGAAGTGAAGCACGCGCTGGCCTATCTGCGGCTGATCGCCAGTTCCGAGGACGACAGCGCGTTCCTGCGCGTGGTCAATTTTCCCGCGCGCGGCATCGGCGCGCGTTCGCTCGAAGCCCTGCAGGCGGCGGCCCGGGCCGGCAATACCAGTCTGTGCAACGCGGTGCCGCAGCTCGGGGGCAAGGCGGGCAATTCTCTCGGCGCCTTCGTCGCCATGATCGCGGCCTTGCGCAAGGAGGCCGAAGGCCTCGCCCTGCCCGAGATCGTGGAGCACATGCTGGCGAAGTCAGGGCTGCTCGCGCATTATCAAGTGGAGAAGGACGGCGCCGACCGGCTGGAGAACCTGCAGGAGCTGGTCAACGCGGCGGCGCTGTTCGCGCAGGAGCAGGAGGAGGTTGGGCAGCAGGACCTGGCCGCGTTCCTCGCGCACGCCGCCCTCGAGGCGGGCGAGCACCAGGCGGGCGAGGGCTCGGACGCGCTGCAGCTGATGACCGTGCATTCGGCCAAGGGCCTCGAGTTCCAGGCGGTGTTCGTCACCGGGCTGGAAGAAGGGCTGTTCCCGCACGAGCAGAGCCGCAACGAGAACGACGGCCTGGAAGAGGAGCGGCGCCTGATGTACGTGGCGATCACGCGTGCGCGCTCGCGCCTGTATCTGTCGTTCGCGCAGAACCGCATGCTGCATGGGCAGACGCGCTACAACGTCGCTTCGCGCTTTCTCGACGAGATACCGGCAGGCTTGGTGAAATGGCTCACGCCGCGCGTGAGCCATCAGCCCCTGCCCGAGCCGGTGCTCGCTTCGGCGCGCGACGCCGCGATACCGCGGAGTCTGCCGCGCGCGGATCAGCTCGGCTGGCGCATCGGCCAGAACGTGGTGCATGCCAAATTCGGCCAGGGCGTGATCGTCGACGCCGAAGGCCAGGGACCGGATGCGCGCTTGCAGATCAATTTCGGCCGCCAGGGCATGAAGTGGCTGGCGCTGGAATACGCCAAGCTGAGCGCTGCCTGAACCGGCACCTTTGTGGGAGCGAGCTTGCTCGCGAATCCCATCGCGAGCAAGCTCGCTCCCACAATCTCAATCGCCGGCTGGATCCCCGAACAGCGGCAACTGGCTCGCCAACGACAGCACCGTTTCCTCCACCGCGCGCTTGGCTTCGGCCAGGGTCTTGGCCTCGCCGGCGCGGCTGCCCGCCTGCCAGCGGTAGATGCCGTCCCATTGACTGCGCTCGCCCAGCTGCACCGTGCCGAGGCGTTCCTTGCCCTGCCAGTAGCCGTGCGACTGGTAGCCGCGCTCCCAGAACGGCCGCGCCTTGCTCGCTTTTCTTACGCTCTTCTTCGCCATAGGCGCTAGCTTACCAAAGTGCACCCTGCGCCACCACCCAGTAGCGAGCGAATCGCCCGGCGGCCGACCACAGCGCGACCGCGACCCAGTTGAGCTTGATCCAGCCCGCGGCGAGGCACAAGCCGTCGCCGACGAAGGGCAGCCAGGCGAGCACCAGCAAGGGGCTGCCGTAGCGCGTGACCCGTTCAAGCTGGGTCAGCGGCTTTTTCGAGGCGAAGTAGCGCCCGATCAGATAGGTGGTGAGGCCGCCCAGCGTGTTGCCGATGGTTGCCACGCCGATGGCAAGCCAGGCGATATCCGGGTGCAGCTTGAGCACGGCGAACAGCGCCGCCTCCGAGCTGATCGGGACCAGCGTCGAGGCGAGGAAGCTCGCGGCCAGCAGCGATGCGATGCTCGCGCCGGCGCCGGTCAAGCCCGCGCTCCTGCACCCGTCCGCCCGGATGCGTACCACGGGGACTTTCCCCTCAAGGGGGATCGTGACCTTCGGTCGCCTTGCCCCGGCAAAGCACATCCTGCTACCCTTGCACGCTCATCTTGAACTGAAACTATATGCATCCCGACTATCTCGAAAAGATCCTCAAGGCACGCGTCTACGACGTGGCGATCGAATCGCCGCTGGAGCCGGCGCCCATTCTGTCCGCGCGCCTGCACAACACCGTGCTGCTCAAGCGCGAAGACATGCAGCCGGTATTCTCGTTCAAGCTGCGCGGCGCGTACAACAAGATGGTGCAATTGCCGCCCGCGAAGCTGAAGCGCGGAGTCATCGCCGCCTCGGCCGGCAACCACGCCCAGGGCGTGGCGCTGGCGGCGCAGCGCCTCCACTGCAAGGCGGTGATCGTGATGCCGGTGACCACGCCGCGGATCAAGGTGGACGCGGTGCTCGCGCGCGGCGCCGAGGTGCTGCTCTGCGGCGACTCCTACGACGAGGCCTACCGGCAGGCGCTCAAAGTGGAGAAGGCGCGCAAGCTCACCTTTGTGCATCCCTACGATGATCCGGACGTGATCGCTGGCCAGGGCACCATCGGCATGGAAATCCTGCGCCAGGCGAAGGAGCCGATCGACGCGATTTTCGTCGCCATCGGCGGCGGCGGGCTGATCTCGGGCATTGCCGCCTACGTCAAGCGCCTGCGCCCGGAGATCCGGATCGTCGGCGTGCAGCCGGTGGATTCCGATGCCATGGCGCGCTCGCTCAAAGCCGGCCGGCGCGTGCGCCTGGCGCAGGTGGGCCTGTTTGCCGACGGCGTGGCGGTGAAGCAGGTGGGCAAAGAGACCTTTCGCCTGTGCCGGCAGCTGGTCGACGAGATCATCCTGGTCGATACCGACGAAATCTGCGCCGCGATCAAGGATGTGTTCGAGGAGACGCGATCCATCCTCGAGCCGGCCGGCGCGCTGGCCATCGCCGGGGCCAAGGCGTATGTGGAGAAGAAGGGCGTGCACGGCCAGACGCTGGTGGCGGTGGCCTGCGGCGCCAATACCAATTTCGATCGCCTGCGTTTCGTCGCCGAGCGCGCCGAGGTGGGCGAGCACCGCGAGGCCATCCTCGCCGTGACCATCCCCGAGCGCCCCGGCAGCTACAAGAAATTCTGCGCCACGCTGGGCGCGCGCAACGTCACCGAGTTCAACTATCGCATCGCCGGTTCGAAGGAGGCGCATGTGTTCGTCGGCGTCGAGGTGCACGACCGCGACGAGACCGCGCGCCTGATCCGCAACCTGCGGCGCCACGGCCTGAAGACCATCGATCTGTCCGACAACGAAATGGCCAAGCTGCACGTGCGCCATCTGGTCGGAGGCCACGCGCCGCTGGCGAAACACGAGTTGCTGTACCGCTTCGAGTTTCCAGAGCGTCCGGGCGCGCTGATGCGGTTCCTGAACAGCATGCGCCCCGACTGGAACATCACCCTGTTCCATTACCGCAATCACGGCGCCGATTACGGACGCGTGCTGGTGGGTATGCAGGTGCCGCCCAGGGAAATGCCTCAGTTCCGCCGCTTCCTGCGCGATCTGGGCTATCCCTGCTGGGACGAAAGCGAGAACCCGGCGTACAAGCTGTTCCTCGGTTGAGGTGGTTTGCCCCTAACGCGGGGTCTCCGGATCTTCTCCGAAATACCCCGGCGCAAGCTCGTCTGCGTAACAGACCGGCGAACTGAGACTCGACCCCTTCACGTTGCTCGGCACGCCGAGGAACTCGAGCTTGTCGCCGTCGCGGCGGTACACTCCGCGCTCGGTGACCACATAATCCACGGGAATGTCCCAGGACTGTGGCTGGATCGTGGCGATCGCGGCGAACTCGAAGCTCACGCCTATCACCAGCGGCTTCGAGTTGCGCAGGCTCTCCAGCGTGCGGTCGAAAAAGCCGCCGCCGTAACCGAGGCGATAGCCCTGCTCATCAAAGCCGTTCATCGGCAGCAGCACCGTGTTCGGCACCAGTTCGGCGCCCGCCTTGGGATAGGGGATGTCGAGTTTGCCGATCTCCAGTTCGACCCCCGGATGCCATTCGCGGAAAATGAGCGGCGTCTTCGGCGCGACCACGACCGGCAGCGCCGCGGTCGCGCCGTGCTCGCGCAGCCTGCGCATCAGGTGACGCGCGTCGTACTCGTTCTGGATCGGCCAGCAGAAAGCCACCACGCCCTTGGCCAGGCCCGGAAACCCGTATTGCAGATGCCGGTCCATGGCAATACGCCAGGTGTGAAGCCGATCTTCGGGCACCGCCTGCCGGCGCGCGAGCAACTCGCGCCGCAAGTTCTTGCGCCAGGCCATCAATTCAGCGTGTTGCATATATTTGATGCTCGTCATCCATCTGGTCTGTGGAGCGTTTATACTAGTTCCATCATGGGTTTAGCTACAACAACGACTATAACACCAATGCTGCGCGGGCTGATGCTCGCGCTCGCCCTGGCAGCGCCCGGGATACACGCGGCTGCGTCACGCCCGCAGACGCAGGAGGAGATCTTCCTTGCCGCGCGTGCTGCGGTGCGCGCGGGTGACTACGACAAGCTAGCCAGATACGATGCGCAGCTGCAGGGTTATCTGCTCGAACCCTATGTCGAATCCTGGCTGCTGCGCCCGCGCCTCGAGAATGCCGGTGCGGAGGAAGTGCGCGCCTTCCTCGCGCGCCAGCAGGGCAGTTTGCTCGCCGAGCAGGTGCGCAAGCAATGGCTGAAGGTGCTGGGCAAGAAGCAGCAATGGGATCTGTTCCGGTCCGAGCATCCGCTGCTGGTCACGGACGACGACGAGATCAGCTGCTACGCGCTGCAGGCGCGCTGGCAGCAGAAGGACGAATCGGCGCTGACCGAAGTCCGGGCGCAGTGGTATGCGCCGCGCGAACTGCCCGATGGCTGCGTGCCGCTCACCGAAGCGCTCATCGCCAGCGGCCAGTTCACCAACCGCCAAGTGTGGGAACGCATACGCCTCCTGCTCGAGGCCGGAGCGGTCAGCGCGGCGTGGCGTACCGCCGAGTATCTGCCGCCGAGGGAAGCGCTGGACCGCGGCCATCTTTTTGCAGCGGCTGCCGGACCGCAGCGCTACCTCGACGACAAAAAGAAGGACCTGTTGCAGCGTCAGGTGCGCGAGCTCACCATGTTCGCCGTGGATCGCCTGGCGCGCACCGATCCGGCCGCGGCCGCGGCTCACTGGGAGCAGAAGCTGCGCGCGAAATTTTCCGCCGAGGAGCAGGGCTACGTCTGGGGCCGGCTCGCGCTGCACGCGGCGCAGCGCAACCTGCCGCAGGCGCTGAAATGGTATGGCAACGCCGAGGCGGCGGGAGTGCAACTGTCCGAAGAGCAGCTTGCCTGGCGCCTGCGCGCGGCGCTGCGCCAAGGTAACTGGAGCGAAGTCCAGGTCACGGCGGAAAAGATGTCGCCGCTGCAAAGGAACGAACCGGCCTGGATTTACTGGCAGGGGCGCGCAGCACAGGCGCTGGGAAACGCCGCCGAGGCGCGGATCCTGTTTGCGCGCATCGCCGGCGAACATCATTTCTATGCCCGGCTCGCTGCCGAGGAACTGGGTTTCGCCCTCACCATTCCGCCGAAGGGCTATACGCCGACGGCGGAAGAACTGGCTGCGATTGCGCGCGAGCCCGGCTTCCAGCGTGCGCTCGTGCTGTATCAGCTGGGCCAGCGTTCCGAATCGGCGCGTGAATGGATCTGGTCCATACGCGGCATGGACGACAAGCAACTCCTGGTCGCGGCCGAATTCGCGCGCCAAAACGACATGTTCGACCGCGCCATCAACACCGCCGACAAGACTCTGGCGCTGCACGATTTCAGCGTGCGCTATCTCGCGCCTTATCGCGACGCACTGGGCGAAAATGCGCGCGCGCAGCAACTGGAGGAAGCCTGGGTGCTGGGCCTGGTGCGCCAGGAGAGCCGCTTCATTTCGGCGGTCAAGTCCTCGGCCGGAGCGGCCGGGCTGATGCAGCTCATGCCGGCCACGGCCAAATGGGTAGCCCATCGCATGGGCATGCAGGACTATTCCTGGGAGCGGGTGACCGATGCGGGCGTCAACGCGGCCCTGGGCACCTATTACCTGCGCCACGTGCTCGACGACCTGGACGGCAGTCCGGTGCTCGCGGCAGCGGCCTATAATGCAGGGCCGGGGCGGGCGCGCAAGTGGCGCGACACACGTCCGCTGGAAGGTGCGATTTACGCCGAAACCATACCGTTCAACGAAACCCGGGACTACGTCAAGAAAGTGATGAACAACACCATGTATTACGCCGCCCTGCTGGGAGGCCAGGTGCGCTCCCTGAAAGCCCGCCTCGGCATCATCGCGCCGCGCGGCGGCAACGATCGCGTGGTGGCGCAGCGCGAGGCCGAGCTGGAAGAACCGCAATGAAACTGGAACGGATTGCAGTCCTCGGCGGCAGCGGCTTCATCGGCCGCCATGTGGTGCGCATGCTGGCGGAGCAGGGCAAGCGGGTCGTCGTGACCACGCGCCGGCGCGAACGCGCCAAGCACCTGTTCATGCTGCCGACGGTCGAGGTGGTGCAGGCAGACGTGTGCGATCCGTCGCAGCTCGCTGCCGTCTTGCGCGGCTGCGACGCGGTGATCAACCTGGTGGGCGTGCTGCAAAGCCGGCCGGGCGAGCCCTACGGCGTCGATTTCCGCCGCGCGCACGCCGAGTTGCCGCGGGAACTGGTGTCGGCGTGCGAGCATTTGCACATTCCGCGCCTGCTGCACATGAGCGCGCTGAACGCCTCGAGCAAGGGCCCCAGCGCCTACCTG
This sequence comes from Burkholderiales bacterium, assembly GCA_017880745.1. Lineage (GTDB taxonomy): Bacteria > Pseudomonadota > Gammaproteobacteria > Burkholderiales > SG8-39 > 2-12-FULL-64-23. The sequence goes on along the minus strand of JADGRR010000012.1, from coordinate 4,967 downwards.
CGTTCCAAGGGCGACGGCGAGAACTGGATGTTTGCCGAAGGCAAGCGGCTGGCGATCACCGTATTCCGCCCTTCGGTGGTATTCGGTCCGGAAGACAGCTTCCTCAATCTGTTTGCGCTGATGCAGCGGTTTGTGCCGCTGGTGCTGCTCGCCTGCCCCGAGGCGAAATTCCAGCCGGTCTATGTCGAGGACGTGGCGCGGGCTCTGGTGCACGCGCTCGACGACCGAGCGAGCTTCGGCAATACCTACGACCTGTGCGGGCCGAAGGTCTACACCCTGCGCGCGCTGGTCAAGTTCGCCGGCCGCGCGAGCGGCCACCCGCGTCCCATCATCGGCCTCAGCGCCAAGTACTCCATGCTGCAGGCATGGATCATGGAGTGGCTGCCGGGCAAACTCATGAGCCGCGACAACGTGCTGTCGATGTCGCAGGACAGCACCAGCGCCGCGCCTTTCCCCTTCGGCATCCAGCCCACCGCAGTCGAGGCGGTGGCGCCGGTCTACCTGCGGGGGATCTACGCGTGCTCGCGCTTTAGCCTGCTGCGCTACCACGCCGGCAGAAAGACGCGCGAAGTGTGAAGCCGCTCAAGCTCGTAATCGCCAACAAGAACTACTCTTCCTGGTCGATGCGGCCCTGGGTGCTGCTTACCCAAGCCGGCATCGCATTCGAGGAAATCCTGCTCAAGTTCAGCGACAGCGGCAAGGTCGCAGGCATCGAGCCCTACTCGCCCACGCGCCAGGTGCCGGTATTGATGGTCGACGGCGAGCCGGTGTGGGATTCGCTCGCCATCGGCGAAGCGGTGGCCGAGCTGTTTCCGCACAAACAGCTGTGGCCGGCCGACCCGCGCGCGCGCCGGATCGCGCGCTCCATCTGCGCCGAAATGCACACCGGTTTCCGCGATCTGCGCAGCGCCATGCCGGTGAACATTCGCGCTTCGCTTCCGGGCAAGGGCATGAGTCCGGCTGTGCAGCAGGATATCGACCGCATCGTCGAAATCTGGGAATCCTGCCGCGCGCGCTTCGGCAAAGGCGGCGAGCTGCTGTTCGGGCAGTTCACCATCGCCGACGCCTATTACGCGCCGGTGGCCACGCGCTTTCTCACCTACGCCGTGCCGCTGCCGCCGGCGGCGCAGCGTTACACCGACGCGCTGCTCGAGCTGTCTGCCGTGCGGGAATGGATGGCGCAGGCGCGCCGCGAAACCGAATTCCTGCGCGTCGACGAGCCTTACGCATAACAGTTTGTTGAAGATGGGGCGACGCCCCCGGTCCCCCAGGTCGGAGGCTGTTGAGAGTGACGCAGTATGAACATATTGGCCCGGATTTGACCGCACTGGTCGTCTTTCGGCAGCTAGCCAACCTTGTCCCGGGCCGCCGGTGAAGATTTACGCTGTCGGCGGCGCGGTCCGCGATGAACTTCTCGGGCTCCCGGTCAAGGATCGTGACTACGTCGTGGTCGGCGCCACGCCCGAAGACATGATCCGGCTTGGATACAAGCCGGTGGGCAAGGACTTCCCGGTGTTCCTGCATCCGAAGACGCGCGAGGAATACGCGCTGGCGCGCACCGAGCGCAAGACGGCGCGCGGCTACAAGGGCTTCCAGGTTTACGCCGCGCCCGACGTGACACTCGATCAGGATCTGTCGCGGCGCGACCTCACCATCAACGCCATCGCCCGCGACGCGCAGGGCCGCATCATCGATCCCTACGGCGGCGCGGACGACTTGAAGCGCGGCGTCCTGCGCCACGTGAGTCCGGCGTTCGCCGAGGATCCGGTGCGGATCCTGCGCGTGGCGCGCTTTGCCGCGCGTTTCGGCTTCAAAGTGGCGCCGGCCACGCTGCGCCTGATGCGTGCAATGGTGGAGGCGGGAGAAGCCGATGCTCTGGTCGCCGAACGCGTGTGGCAGGAACTGGCCATCGGCCTGATGGAAGCGGCGCCGTCGAAAATGTTCGCGCTGCTGCGGAACTGCGGTGCACTTGCGCGCGTGCTGCCCGAACTCGCCGCGGCCTGGGCGAACCGTGCGCAGTACCGGCGCTCGCAGCGAGGGCTGGCTTTCGCCGCCGCCCAGGGCTATGCGCTCGCGGTGCGCTACGCCGTACTCGCTTGCGCGCTCGCCGGCGCAGATGCGTCCGAACGCGAGCTGCGCCGCATGAGTGCGCGCCTGCGCGCACCCGCGGACTGCGGGGAGCTGGGCCTGCTCGCATTGCGCTTCCGCGAACAAATCGACCTCGGCGCGAGGCTCGAGCCCGAGGCGGTCGTCACCTTGCTGCAGGGCTGCGACGCCTGGCGCAGACCGGCACGGTTCGAGCAGTTGTTGCAGGCGGCTGAGAGCTGCAGTAGCAGCCGCACCCGGCCGTTTGCCGCCGCGCCGCGCCTGCTCGCTGCGCTGCGCGCCGCGCGCGCCGTGGACGCCGGCGCCATCGCCGCGCGTGAGTCCGAACCGCACCGGATCGCCGCCCGGCTGCGGACGGCGCGCGTAGCCGCGGTGACATCCGCGCTCGCCGTGCGGTAATCTTGCGGCCCCAACAGCCAAGAATGAAGTCCACCGCGGCCCTGCTGCTGCGGGGCCTGAAGCACAACCTCAAGGCCGGCCTGCGCCTGGCGACCTTCCTTCGCGTAAGCCGCTACGACTTTCGCGTCTCGCCCGGCGATTTCGTCCTGCTGTGGGCGTTCAACCTGCTCGCATGGCTGGCCGGCGGCATGCTGCGCGGAGGCTTTCCCGGTTACGTCGACTTCGGCGCGCTGCCGACGGCGCTGGCCGAGATACCGCTGGTGCTGCTGGCAAGCGTGGTCATTGCCTCCTTGTACCGCAGGCGCGAGCTGGCTCTGGCGCTGGCGCTGTGCCTGACCTCGCCCGGCGCGTTGTTCGAACTCGTATCGTCAACCATCGTGATCGCGTTGCGCTTCGCCGGCGCGGAGACTCCACCCGCGCTCCAACTGACGGCTTACGCGGCCTATCTCTTATGGGTGCTTGCCGTTACTTTGCGCGCGCTGTGGGTGGCGGCCGGCTGGCACCGGCGGCAATTCGTCCACGGCAGCGTGCTGCTGGTCGTGTTGTTCGTGTTTCTGCTGAATTACATGCCGCGCACCGAGTTCTGGGCCGCCTACCAGGACCTCAGCGCCGACACGACGCAAAGCCCGATCCTGCAGGAAGATGTGTTTCACGCCCAGGGCGGACTGCTCGACGCGAATCTGGCCGCGCTGCAGCCGCAGCGCGCCGGAACGGTTGATTTGTATTTCGTCGGCTTTGCGCCCTACGGAACCCAGGACGTGTTCGGGAAAGAACTGCACACGGTGGCGCGTCTGATGCGGGAGCGCTTCGACGCCACCGGGCGCACGCTCCTGCTCAGCAACGATCCGGAGACGCTCGGCGATTTGCCCATCGCCAGCGCCACCAATCTGCGCACGGCGCTGGAGCGCGTGGGCCAGATCATGGATGCGGGCGAGGACGTGCTGTTCCTGTACATCACCACTCACGGTTCGGAGGACGGCGAGCTGTCGGTCGAACTGGAGCCGCTGGAACTGTCGCAGATCAGGCCCGCCGCGCTCTCGCGCATGTTGCACGACAGCGGCATCAAGTGGAAGGTGCTGGTGATCTCGGCCTGCTATTCGGGCGGCTTCATCGACCCGCTCAAGGACGAGAATACACTTATCATCACCGCCACCGACGCAAGCAACCAGTCCTTCGGCTGCGACAACGGCGAGGACTTCACCTGGTTCGGCAAGGCCTACTTCGACGAAGCGCTGCGCCGCACACGCTCCTTTGACGAAGCGTTCCAATTCGCCCGCCAGGCGGTGGCGCAACGCGAGCGCGAGCAGGGGCTCACCGCGTCCAATCCGCAGATGTACGTCGGCGCTGCGATCAAGGATAAGCTCGCCGGCTTGGAGGCAAGGTTAAGGGCGCAGTGAAGGTGTAACAGTTTGTTGCCGCCGTAGGCCTTGGCGCCGCCGCGGCGTTATTGTCCTCACAACCCTTATCTTCTGGAGGACACGATGTTCAAACGCACCCTGATTGCAGCTCTTTTCCTGGTTCCCGCGCTAGGCTTCGCCGCGGACAATACGACGACGACGGGGACTGCCCCCAAAGGCGAGCGCGGCAGCCATTTCAAGAAAGCCGACACCGATGGCAACGGCACGCTTTCGCGCGCCGAGGTCGAGAAGGCCATGCCGCACCTGTTGGGCAAGTTCGAGAGCATCGACACCAACAAGGACGGCCAGCTTTCGCGCGGCGAACTGAGCGCATGGAAGAAAGCGCACCGGGGCGAACGCCAGGCGAAAGCAGCCGAGCGCTTCAAGCATGCCGACACCAACGGCGACGGCAAAATCAGCCGCGCCGAAGCCGAGCAGAACGCGCCACGCCTGGCGAAGAAGTTCGACGCCATCGACGCCAACAAGGACGGCCAGCTGACGCAGGACGAACTGCGCGCCTATCGCGAGACCAAGCGCAGCCGCAGGGACAAAGCGTAACGCGGCGCCCAGGGGAGCATGAGGGGGCATCCCCTCATGCTTTTGCGTAGCGAATCAAATCGTGCCCCCGTTGTTGCAGAGTTCTGACGTTGCGCGGACGAGAACCCGTCCGCGCGGATCATCGATTGCGCACGGATGAAAAAGCCATCCGCGCGCAATCGACGATCTTGAATAAGAACCCGCGCAGTTGTTGTCTTTAACCATAACCGCATTTTCTGTACGGATGCTTTCTATCCGTACAGAAAATGCGGTTGGCGCGCGCAGCGCGCAACTCCGTTGACGGCGTGCGTCGGCCTTCAATACGCTGAATATGGCCAACTCTTAAATCAGCCGCGCGAGCAGGGTCAGCGCGAGCGACAACAGGATGGTGGTGGTGATGGGCAGGTAGTAGTCCCGGCCCTTGTAGCGCAGGGTGATGTCGCCCGGCAGGTGCCCGAGTCCGAATCTGCGCAGCCAGGGCGTGCACAGGGTCAGCACGACCAGCGCGGCGATCAGGGTCAGCAACCA
>JADGRR010000238.1 GCA_017880745.1 Burkholderiales bacterium | reverse complement strand
GCCTGCCGCGGGCAAACCGCAGGACAATAGAAAAGACAGCGACGAGCAGAAGCGCGAAGAAGAAAACCGCAGGCAAAAATGATCGCCAGTTCGCGCGTGGCAGCGAAGAAGCAAGAGGCCGGTGCACACGCACCGGCCCCTCGCCATTTCGTGTCCTTCTATCGGTCCGTTGTTTGCAACCGGTTCCGGCATCCGGCTCTGTTGCGGCGACGCGTGCGTGCTGATCTTCGGCGCATGGTCAAAGAAGAACTGAATCCCAATCCATCGTCCATCGACCTCCCTAAAGAAAGGATGCATCCATGAATATCCACTTGGGTCTTGCTCCCCTGGTATCACTGATCGCCGGGATTCTTATTCTCGTCATGCCTCGGCTGCTGAACTATATCGTCGCCCTTTATTTGATCGTCATCGGAGTGATTGGACTCGCCGGTGCCGGCAATTTTCACTTCTGATCACCAAACAACCTGTCCCAAGAAGGACGAGGTGTTTTCACGTTGTGACCACACCTCCCGGCGCAAATTCGCCTGCGCGATGCCCTATGTCTTTACCGGGCACGGGGCACTGATGGCCGCATCGGTCCTCTATCGCCCGCGTGCGGTAGAAGTCAGTCGGTTCGTCGTGTGCGCCTTCGTGCAAAGTGCGAGACACTCGGCGCCAAAGAGGAATCGGCAGAGCGCCTGGATGAACTCGAATTCCGCATCGAGCGCAAATTCTCTTTCCACGAAGTACTTGGACTTCAGGTATAACGCCCGCGTGATCCCGCCAGCCCAAGGAAGTCGTGCACAACATGGCCTCAGCGCGAGTATTTCGAACCTGGCCCCGTGGAACCTCTTTCTATTGCTCTAGGCGAGCGAATAAGTGACCTGTCTTGGGCCAGGCGCTCGGCCGAAAAAAAGCCCCCGCTCGAAAGCGAGGGCTCTGAACGCCGCCAATCACCTGCAATTCATTGGACCTCAACGTTTACCTTATGCGTCAAGCCCTTTGCCTTATGCCGTGCCGCGCTCCCTACCCGCACACTCCCACATACCCGCAAGCGCTGCAAAAATCGCAGCCGTCCTTCTTGATCACGGCGTAATTGCCGCACTCGGGACAGCGCGCGCCTTTCATCATCGGCGCGGCGCCGCGCTCGGGGGTTTCGAGGATGCCCATGGTCTGCACCGGCATGCCGTCCTCGGTGAGGATGCCGAGCATGGCGTAGCGGTGGATGATCAGCCGCGCGAGGTAGGACACGGTGGAGGGCCAGTTCTGCTGTTTGCGGCTGCCCGGGGTGAAAGCCATGAAATCGCCCAGCGGTTCGGGGTAGTTGAGCAGCTTCCTCAGTTTCATCCCGATCCAGGCCGGATCGATGATGCGCATGTCGAGCGACAGGATCTTGCACAGCCCGTCGAGCGAGCGCGGATACTCGCCCGAGAGCCACATCGAGTAGGGCCGCGTCAGGCCGTCGGGCAGGGTGATTTCCTTTAAGCCCAGCACGAAATCGTCGCGCGTGCCGGGGTTGAGCACATCCACGGTCCAGGACATGGTGCCGTCGGCGCCGGTCTTGGGCTCCTTCAGGCTGAACATGGCATCGAGCACCGGCCCGTGCTTCACCTCAGGCAGGGCGCCTAAGCGTTCGCAGCGCCAGCGCACCAGTTGCGCCACGGCAGAGGCGACGCTGGGCATGCGCATCTTTTCACCATGCGGCGGAAACGCCATGTCGAAGGCATCGTCGCCGACCGTCTTCGCCAGCGTATCGAGCTTCAGCCGCAGCCAGGCCGGATCGTCGGCGCGCATGTCCATCGATAGTGTCTTCGCCACCGCGCCGAGTCCGCGCGGCTGCTCGCTGCCGTTGACCCAGACTTCGAACGGATGGGGGATGCCGTTCTCGACATGGCCGACGAACAGCGCGAAATGCCCGTGCGGATGTTCGATCATGTAGGTCCACGCCGGATTGCCTTCGGCGAGCTTGGGCCGGCCCGGCCAGCGCAGGCTGGCGAGCACGGGTTCGGGCACCGCCTTGATCTCGATGCGGCGATTGACGTCGCTCGAGACGAAGTCCTGCGGCCCGAGGACGGCGCGCGCTCCCTCGGCTCCGCCCGGGGACGGCGTGCTGCCCACGGACAGCACCGAGCCGAGCACGTTGTTGGGGCGGTAAGTGGCGAGGCCTTTCAAGCCTGATTTCCAGGCGGCCATGTACAGGCCCTGGAAATCCTCGTACCGATAGTTTTCCGGCACGTTGACCGTCTTGGAGATGCTGGTGTCGATATACGGCGCGACCGCCGCCACCATGGCTTCGTGCGCCGCGGCCGAGATCGCGAGCGCGGTGACGAAATAATCGGGCAGGGCGTCGCCGCCGCCGGCGGGGGCGGGCAGGGCGCCATTCGCGACCAGATGGCGGTACAGGCGCCAGGCGTAATCCTCCACTGCAAACTCCTGCAGCGTGCCGTCGGCCATGCGCTTCTTGCGCGTGTAGGTCCAGGAGAACGGCGGCTCGATGCCGTTGGAGGCATTGTCGGCGAAGGCGAGGCTGATGGTGCCGGTGGGGGCGATCGACAGGAGGTGGCTGTTCCTCAGGCCCTGTTTTCTGATCAGCGCCTTGATTTCCTGCGGCAGGCGCGTGGCGAAGCTGGTGCCGGACAGGTACATGTCGGCATTGAACAGCGGGAAGGAGCCGCGCTCGCGCGCGAGGTTGCTCGATGCGCGGTAGGCGTAATCGCGCATGACTTCGGACATCTTGGCCGCCGTCTCGCGCGCGGCCTGGCTGTCGTAGCGCTGACACAGCATGATCAGCGCGTCGCCGAGCCCGGTGTAGCCCAAGCCGACGCGGCGCTTGTTCATCGCCTCTTCGTGCTGCTGCGGCAGCGGCCAGGCGGTCGCATCGAGCACATTGTCGAGCATGCGCACCGAAGTCTCGACCGTCGCGCCGAAGCGCTCGAAATCGAACGCGGCCTCGCCGGTGAACGGGGCGGAGACGAAGTTGGTCAGGTTAATCGAGCCCAGGCAGCAGCAGCCGTACGGTGGCAGCGGCTGTTCAGCGCATGGATTCGTGGCCTCGATGGTCTCGCAGTAATTGAGGTTGTTGTCGCGGTTCATGCGGTCGAGGAACAGGATCCCCGGCTCGGCGTGATCGTAGGTCGAGCGCATGATCTGATCCCACAGCTCGCGCGCGCGCAGCTTGCGGTACACCCATTGTCCGTCCTCGCGCTGATAGGCGCCGCTGTCCATGACCTCCCGGTGCGGGCGCGCCTTGTGCGCCAGTTCCGTGTCGAGATCGTTCTCCACCGCCTGCATGAAGCTATCGGTGACGCCCACCGAAATGTTGAAATTGGACAGGTCGCCGCGGTCCTTGGCGTGGATGAATTCCTCCACGTCGGGATGGTCGCAGCGCAGCACGCCCATCTGCGCGCCGCGGCGCGAGCCTGCCGATTCCACCGTCTCGCACGAGCGGTCGAACACGCGCATGTAGGATACCGGCCCGCTGGCGCGCGAGTGCGTGCCCTTCACTTCCGAGCCCTTGGGGCGGATAGAGGAAAAATCGTAGCCGACACCGCCGCCGCGGCGCATGGTTTCCGCCGCCTGCTGCAGGGCGGTGTAGATGCCGGGTTTGTTGTCCACGATTTCGGAGATCGAGTCGCCCACCGGCTGCACGAAACAGTTGATCAGTGTCGCCTGCATCTGGATGCCGGCAGCCGACATGATGCGCCCGGCCGGGATGAAACCGGCGTCCATTGCCTGCAGGAAGCGCTTTTCCCACACAGCGCGCTTGTCCTCGGGCTCGACCGCGGCGAGAGCGTGGGCGATGCGCGCGCGCACATCATTGATGCTGGTCTCCGTGCCTTTCGCGTATTTCTCCAGCAGTACTTCGCGGCTGATTGTTTGATCCGGGAGGGGAGGCACAACGAGGTTGGAGGCTTTGATTTCTTTTTTTGTAATATCCATGTTATCAAGACCTTATAATTAAAACTTGTGGTAATGTGTAATCAGCATACTACAAATTTGTGGGTTGTGCAGGCCGCACGCTAACTCTTATTTTCTGGTAGGAGCGATCCTTGGCAGGGCACTGGATCGCCGTCAGACGGCCGGCGGCTGCGGAGTATATTTCGAGCGACTATGCTGTCGCAATTTTTCTTAAGGCAGCGGAGCCCTACCTGATACCGGCCCGCATGAAGGACTGAACGAACTGGCGCTGGAACAGGACGAAGGCGACGAGCAGCGGCGCCACCGACATCAGCGTCGCCGCCGTGATGATCGGCCACTGCACCCCGGATTCGGGCGCGCCGAATATGGCCAGGCCCACGGTCAGCGGCCGCGTTTCGACCGAATTGGTGATAACCAGCGGCCAGAGAAAATTGTTCCAGTGATAGCTGACAGAGACCAGGCCGTAGGCCAGGTACACGGGGCGGGCGAGCGGCATATAGACCCGGAACAGGATCTGCAGCATGCCGGCGCCCTCGACGCGCGCGGCTTCCTCGAGTTCCTTGGGCACGGTCTTGAACGCCTGGCGCAGCAGGAATATGCCGAAGGCGCTCGCCATGTACGGCAGCGCGATGCCGGGAATGGTGTCGACGAGGTGGAGCGTGCTCATGCTGCGGTAGTTCTCGACGATCAGCACCTCGGGCATGATCATCAGCTGCACCAGGACGAGCGAGAAGGCGACCTCGCGGCCGAAGAATTCGAAGCGCGCGAAAGCGTACCCGGCCATGGTGCAGAGCACGAACTGCGCGGAGAGCGTAAGCGTTACCAGGAAGAAGGTATTCAGGAAGTAGCGCGGGAACGGCGCCTGGCTCCAGGCGACGCGGAAGTTTTCCAGGGTCAAGGGGGCGAACAGGCGAAAATGCGTCGCGTACTCCGGCGGGTGGAACGCGCTCCAGAAGGCGTACGCGAGCGGTGCAATCCAGATCAGGCCGAGCAGCCAGGCGCCGGCGATCTCGGCCCAGTCCCCCAACCCAGTGCCGCGGCGCACGCTCATTGGTAGTGGATGCGCTTTTCCAGGAGGAAGTACTGGCCGATCGCCAGCACTGCCAGGATGACGAGAAGCACGACGGTCAGCGTCGCCGCATAGGACTCGTCGAGGAAACTGAAGGCAACCTGGTAGATGTAGTACAGCAAGAGCGAGCTCGCGTTGTCGGGACCACCCTTGGTCATGATGAAAAGCTGGTCGACCAGCTTGAACGAATTGATCACTGCGTTGATCAGCACGAACAGGGTCGTCGGCATCAGCAGCGGAAACACGACGCGGCGGAAATAGTGCCAGCGTCCGGCGCCCTCAAGCACAGCCGCCTCCTCGAGTTCGGGCGATATCGCCTGCAGGCCGGCGAGGTAGAAGATCATGAAAAACCCGGATTCCTTCCAGATCGTCATCACGATCAGGCAGGCCATCACCGTGTCCGGGCGGCCGAGCCAGTTGTGGCCCGGAATGCCGAACATGGCGAGCATCTGGTCGATGAGCCCGATGCCGGGGCTGTAGAAGAACAGCCAGATGTTGGCCACCGCGATCATCGGCAGGATGGTCGGGGTGAAGTAGGCCATGCGCACCAGGGCGCGCCCGGGAATCCGGCCGTTGACCCACAGCGCCATGGTGATGGCGATCACGATGCTCGCCGGCACGGTGCCGA
>JADGRR010000237.1 GCA_017880745.1 Burkholderiales bacterium | reverse complement strand
ACGGCCCGCTGGCGCTGGTGACCGAGCAAATGCCGGTGGTCACCGTTGCGCCCAACGACGCACTGCTGGAAAAGCTCAAATCCAACATGCAGGAAGTACGCGCGCGCGGCGGCGAGCTTTACGTTTTTGCCGACGCCGACAGCCACATCGCGTCCTCCGAAGGCGTGCATGTGGTGCGGCTGCCGGAGCATTACGGCGCGCTGTCGCCGATCCTGCACGTGGTGCCGCTGCAACTGCTCGCCTACCACACGGCGCTCGCGCGCGGCACGGACGTGGACAAGCCGCGCAATCTCGCCAAGTCCGTCACCGTTGAGTAAAGCAGCGGCGGTGTGCCCGCGTGGCCGCATCTGGGCGTGATTGGTCTGTATACGTCTTGGTTGTTCCTCGGCTAGCAGTGGCGCTTTGGGTCGCCTGCAGTGTCGGGGCGGCAGGACGAGACGCGCACCGATGCCGAAGAAAAAGCCGATGGGGCTTGTTGAAGCGCCATCGGCTTAAAGACGGGATTCCAAAGGAGGAGGAGGAGGAGAAACCCCGCAAACGAATACTACAAGAAAAGATTGTTGCCATGCAATAGAATTTTGTTATGCGCCCAGATTGCACTATCCTTGTTCCATCTGTTTTATTGATATTTTCGATCAGTTAAAAATATTGCTGCGACGCAGCACTATGCTATAAACGTGTTGGGGGGAGGCTCTAGCTTACGGAGCTTGGACATGAAACCTTCCGAACCGGCAACAAACAGCTTGAGTGTGGTCGCCCGCTTGGACCGGAATCGCATGACCCCAGACGAGCGCCGGATGGCCCGGCCGGGCACATATCGCTCGTGTGCGCGAACCTTCCCATGCGCGAACCTCCCTTTCCCGGTGCCAGTATGAGAAACATTCTGGCGCTCCTCGGCTTGATCAAGTACGCCATCGCCAATGTCTGCATGAGTCGGGACGAACGCCGCCGGGTGCATGGGCACGCGCGGAAAGTGTCATTCGCAACCGTGTTGCAGGCCGCCGGATCCTTTGTGGCCTCGGTTGCTGTATCGGTTGCATCGGATATTCGCGCGATCGGCATTTTGTGCGAGATCGGTGTTCGCAATCTTCTGCGCGACGCAAAAGTGGCGCTCGCAAGAGAACGCCCGCGCGACTGATGTCCGCTGCACCGGCCAACCCAGGGCTGCGGTGCATCCTCTCGGCGTGAAGCTCCTGTCGCCGCTCGCCACAACATCCCCCCGATTACACGGTTCCGCTAATTCCCACGGGATTGGGAGAGAAGGGGATATATCTGTATGACACACAAAAAAACCGCGATGGAGATGGCCAACCACCGTATATCAACTCCCCGTCCAAGACAAGAATATGATAAATAGATCTGGCGGCAAGGATGCGGCCTGCGGCCGTCTCGCCTGTGGGTAAGGCGTGTCGAACGTTGTCTCGGCCGGAATCTTGATTGCAACTTCAATGGATCGCTGCTTGGCTTGTTCGAATTGAAAATGAAATCCAAATTACGATTCTTATTTTGGACAGATCTACGTCACCGGCCCGAGAGCCGCATACGGCGGTAAATTATCTTACGACCTGATTCTCAGCAAACAGCGCGCTCGGTACTCAAGGAGGTCTTCGGCTACGCGGCATTCCGCGGGCCGCAGGAGGACATCGTCCGGCATGTGGCCGCGGGCGGCGACTGCCTGGTGCTGATGCCGACCGGCGGCGGCAAGTCCCTGTGCTACCAGATTCCGGCGCTGCTGCGTCCCGGCACGGGCATCATCGTCTCGCCGCTGATCGCGCTGATGCAGGACCAGGTGTCGGCGCTGCGCGAGGCCGGCGTCAGGGCGGCGTTTCTGAATTCATCGCTGTCGGCCGCAGACGCCGGCGCGGTCGAGCGCAGCCTGCTCGCCGGCGACTACGACCTTCTGTACGTCGCGCCGGAGCGGCTGCTGATGCCGCGCTTCCTGCAGCAACTCGAGCGCCTGCAAGCCTCGGCGCAGCTTGCGCTGTTCGCCATCGACGAGGCGCACTGCGTGTCGCAGTGGGGCCACGACTTCCGTCCGGAATACATGCAGCTGTCGCTGCTGCACGAACGCTTTCCCGGCGTGCCGCGCATCGCGCTCACCGCCACCGCCGACCGCGTCACGCGCGAGGAGATCGTGCTGCGCCTCGGCCTCGAGGGCGCGCGCCTGTTCGTGTCGAGCTTCGACCGGCCGAACATTCGCTACCGCATCGTCGAGAAGGCGAACGCGCGGGCGCAGCTGCTTGCATTCCTGCGCGCCGAGCATGCGGGGGAGGCCGGCATCGTCTATTGCCTGTCGCGGCGCAAGGTGGAGGAGACCGCGGCCTGGCTCATCGAGCAGGGCGTGGCCGCGCTTCCGTATCACGCCGGCATGGACGCCGACACGCGCAGCCGGCACCAGGCGCGGTTTCAGCGCGAAGACGGCGTCGTCATGGTGGCGACCATCGCCTTCGGCATGGGTATAGACAAACCGGACGTGCGCTTCGTCGCGCATCTCGATCTGCCCAAGAGCATCGAGGGCTATTACCAGGAAACCGGCCGAGCGGGGCGAGACGGCCTGCCGGCCGACGCGTGGATGACCTACGGCCTCGGCGACGTGGTCAACCAGAGGCGCATGATCGATGCCTCGACCGCCGAGGTGCAATTCAAGCGCATTGCCGCGGCCAAGCTCGATGCCCTGCTCGGGCTGTGTGAATCCAGCAGCTGCCGCCGCGTGCGCCTGCTGGCCTATTTCGACGAAGCCTCGGCGCCTTGCGGCAATTGCGATGTTTGCCTGGAGCCGCCGCAGGTCTGGGACGGCACCGTCGCGGCGCGGAAGGCGCTGTCCTGCGTTTATCGCACCGGGCAGCGCTTTGGCGCCGCGCATCTGATCGACGTGCTCTTGGGCAAGGAGACCGAGCGCGTGCTGCAGTGGGGCCACGGCACCCTCAGCACCTTCGGCATCGGCCGCGAACTGGAGGAGAAGGTCTGGCGCACGGTGTTCCGCCAGCTGATTGCGCAGGGCCTGCTTGCCGTGGATCACGCGAGCTACGGCTCGCTCAAGCTCACCGAGGCGAGCCGCGCCGTGCTGACCGGCGCACAGACGGTCCATCTGCGCCAGGCGCAGGCGGGCAAACCCAAGGCGATCGTCAAGCGCCCGGCCGCACAAGGAGTAGCAGCCAGGACCGGACTCGACCCCGCGGCCGCGCAGCTGTGGGAGCGCCTGCGCGCGTGGCGCGCCGCAATCGCCAAGGAACACGGCGTTCCTGCGTACGTGGTGTTCCATGATGCCACCCTGGCCGAGCTCGCGCGCGCGCGCCCGCAGTCCGAGGCCGCGCTCGGCCAGATTTCCGGCGTGGGCCAGCGCAAGCTCGAGCGCTATGGCGCGGCGCTGCTCGAACTGCTGCAGGACTGAGACCAGCCCATCCAGCGAGCATGTTCTTGCCCGGAGTTCCGGGCCGTCGCGGCGATAATGATCCCTTAAGGTTCGACCGTTAGAGTGCGCACCATCGTTCATCACCGATGGGGGGCAGCATGCATACGTTCAGAATCTGTTGCAACAAGGGGGTACACCCCCTTGCATATTTCCCGGATCAGAACGCTGTTGCGATCAATCTGCAACAGCTTCTCAGATCTGCCGCCGGGCTCTTGCTGGCAGGCTCGCTCGCGTTGCCGGGGCTGGAAGCAGCGGCCGCGGCGCCGGCGGAAATTCAAAAAAGCCTTGAGACCGCTGCCCGCGCAAGCACGCCCGGGTTCGGCGGGCTTTCGGCCGAACGCGGGCAGCGGTTCTTCAGCTCGACGCACGGCAACGACTGGAGCTGCACTTCCTGTCATACGCCAACGCCGCTTGCGCCGGGCAAGCACGCGAAGACCGGCAGGGAGATCGCGCCGCTGGCTCCAGCGGCGAATCCGCAACGGTTTACCGATGCGGCGAAGGTCGAAAAGTGGTTCAACCGCAACTGCAACGACGTGCTGGGCCGCGTCTGCACCGCCCAGGAGAAGGGCGACGTGCTGGCCTATCTGATGTCGCTCGCGAAATAGGGGAATGGCATGAACAACACAAGCAAACGCTGGATCTTCGATTCTGTAGTCTGGTCGGCCTCGCTGCTGTTCTTGTTCGGATTGCTGCTAGACAACGCTCTGGCGGATTCCAAGGGATTTACAGCCAGCAACAACACATGGAAAGCAGAGTGCGCCAGCTGCCATATGGCGTATCCGCCGAACCTCTTGCCCGCGCCCGCTTGGCGCCGCCTGATGGCGGGGCTGGACAAGCATTTCGGCACCGACGCCAGCATCGATGCCCGCTCTGCCGCCGAAATCGGCGCGTTCCTGGAAAACAATTCCGGCCAAGGCAAGCGGCGCGGCAGCGATAGCGGAACGCTGCGCATCACCGAAACGCCCTGGTTCCAGCGCAAGCACGACGAGGTGCCTGCCTCGACCTGGAAAAACCCCAGGGTCCAGACCGCGGCCAACTGCAGCGCCTGTCACGCCGGCGCCGAGCGCGGCGATTTCGACGAGCATGCCGTCCGCATTCCGCGATAAATGGAGATGGCCATGAACCGAATCCTGGTGTGGGACCTGCCGACGCGGGTGTTTCACTGGCTGCTGGCGGGGTCCTTCGCCGGAGCTTTTCTGACCGCCGAGTCCGAGCGCTATCGCGACATTCACGTCGTGCTCGGTTATACCGTGCTCGGCCTGGTCGCGTTCCGCTTCCTGTGGGGTGTCGTCGGCACGCGTTATGCGCGCTTCAGTTCGTTCCCGATCGCACCGCGGCGCGTGTTGCAATATCTCAAGTCGCTGTTCACGCGTTCGCCGCAGCACCATATCGGGCATAACCCGGCGGGCAGCCTGGCCATCTACGCAATCCTCGCGCTGGCAGTGCTTGCGGGCATCACCGGCTATGCCGCCTATAACGAGATCGGCGGCGAATGGCTGGCAGAGTTGCACGAAGGCGCAGCCAATGCGATGCTGGGCCTGGTTGTGGCCCATATTGGCGCAGTCATAGTGAGCAGTCTGATCCATCGGGAGAATCTGGTCGCCTCCATGCTGAACGGCTACAAGAACGGCCGCGCTGGCGAAGGCATTCGCAGGAAACACTGGTTCGTCGCCGCGGCCGTGCTGCTCGCGACCGCGGGCTTCTGGGCTGGCAGCGCCGGGTTGCTGCCGGAAGGGATGGACATACGGGCAACCGCGGCCGTTGCCCAGCATCAGGCACACGGCGGGCGCGGCTGACACAGCGCGAGCGCGGCGGATCATGGAGCGGGGTTGAATATGCGGATTCTCCTGGTCGAGGATGACAAGCTGCTCGGCGACGGCGTACAGGCCGGCCTCGCCCAGTCCGGTTTCAACGTCGATTGGGTCAGAGACGGTATTGCCGGCGATCTGGCGCTCAAGACCGGCGAGTACGCCGGCGTCGTTCTCGATCTCGGCCTGCCGCGGCTGTCGGGCCTGGAACTGCTGCAGCGCCTGCGCAGCGGCGGCAACAAGGTGCCGGTGCTCATCCTGACCGCGCGCGACCGCGTGGAAGACCGCATCAAGGGCCTCGACGGCGGCGCCGACGATTACCTGGTCAAGCCCTTCGATCTCAACGAACTCGCGGCGCGCCTGCGCGCGCTGGTGCGGCGCTC
>JADGRR010000236.1 GCA_017880745.1 Burkholderiales bacterium | reverse complement strand
GGAAAAAACGGTGATTTTACCGCATTGCAGCAGCAGTTTCGACCCCTGTGCACAAATTCGCGCGCCGGCGCCGCAAAGGCGGGGCGAGCCGAGGAGGCGCAACTCCCCTCGCGGCCCGTGCCAGACCTACTTAGCGTCCAGCTGCAGCTTTGGCGGAACGGCGAGCCCCATCGGGGCTTTTAGTTTCTCCGGCAGCACGCGTCCCATGCGCGCACGGTGGCCGACATGGTGGCGCAGTTTTTCCCCTTTGATCTCCAGCGCCTTTTCCTTGCCGCCGCGGCCGATGCCGCTGACCGTGACCGAGGTGAGCCGCGTCACCGCAGCCGCGAGCAACTGCTCGCCCTTCTCCAGGCCCATGACGATCACGCCGCGTCCCTTGGACATGGCGCGCATTTCGGAAATATCGAAGGCAAGCAACCGTCCCTCGCCCGACAGCGCGACGACATGGTTGCCCGGCGCCTCGTCGAAGATGAAAGGCGTAAGCGGCGTCTCGCCCGGTTCGACCGTCATGAATTCGCGCCCCGCGCGCCGATTGGAGACCATATCGCCGATGGTACAAAGGAAACCGTAGCCGCCGCTCGAGGCGACCAGCACCTTGGTGTCGGGCCTGCCTGCGATGCAATGCATGATCTTGGCCCCGCCCTGCACTTCCACCAGCGACGAAGCCGGCGCGCCGTCGCCCCGTGCGGAAGGCAAGCCCGCCGCCTCCACGCTGTAGGCGCGGCCGGCGGAGTCGAGGAAAATCACCGGGTCCACGGTGCGGCAGGGTAGCAGCGCGGCCAGGCTGTCGCCCTCCTTGAACGAGAGCGAAGCCGGATCGACGCCATGGCCCTGGCGCGCGCGCACCCAGCCGTTGTTCGAGAAAATCACCGTTATCGGTTCGTCCAGCACCGGCGTCTCGAGCACCGCTTTTTCCGACTCTTCGATCACCGTGCGGCGCTTGTCGCCGAAGGCCTTGATGTCGGCCTCGATTTCCTCGATCACCAGCGCTTCCAGCGTCTTGCGGCTGCCGAGCACTTTCTCCAGGCCCTTCTGCTCCTTCGTCAGGCCCTCGAGTTCCTTCTCCAGCCGGATGTGTTCGAGCTTGGCCAATTGGCGCAGGCGCATTTCGAGGATGTCCTCGGCTTGGCGATCGGTGAGCTTGAACACACGCATCAGGTCGGGCTTGGGGTCGTCCGAATTGCGGATGAGCTTGATCACCTTGTCCACGTTGAGCAGCACCAGCAGTCGCCCTTCGAGCACGTGGATGCGGTCGAGCACCTTATCCAGGCGGAATCTCGAGCGCCGCGTCACCGTGGCGAAGCGGAATTCCAGCCACTCGGCGAGGATATCTCTCAGGTTCTTGCCGGTGGGCCGCCCGTCCAGGCCCACCATCACCAGGTTGATCGAGGCGTTGGTCTCCATGCTGGTCTTGGCCAGCAGGAGATTGACGAACTCGTTCTCGTCCTGGCGCGACGACTTGGGCTCGAACACCAGGCGCACCGGGTGGGTGCGGTCGGACTCGTCGCGCGCGCGATCGAGCATGGACAGCATCAGCTGCTTTTCGCGCTGCTGCTCGGGGGTGAGCGATTTCTTGCCGGGTCTGGACTGGGGATTGGTGATGGCCTCGATTTCCTCAAGGACTTTCCGCGATGAGGCGCCCGGTGGCAGTTCGTGCACCACCACCTGCCACTGCCCGCGCGCGAGGCGCTCGATGCTCCAGCGCGCGCGCACGCGCACCGAGCCGCGGCCGTTGGCATAGGCCTCGCGCATCTCGGCGCGCGGCGTGATGATCTGCCCGCCGCCGGGGAAATCCGGACCCTTGATGTATTTCATTACGCCGGCGAGCGTGAGTTCGGGCTCGCGGATCAGCGCAATCGCGGCGTTCGCGACTTCGGTCAGGTTGTGGCTCGGAATCTCGGTGGCCATGCCGACGGCGATGCCCGAGGCGCCGTTCAGGAGCACCACCGGCAGGCGCGCCGGCAGCACTTGCGGCTCGACCATGCTGCCGTCGTAATTGGGTGCAAAATCCACCGTGCCGCTGTCGAGTTCGGCCAGCAGCACCTCGGCGAATTTGGTCAGGCGCGCCTCGGTGTAGCGCATCGCCGCCGGCTCGTCGCCATCGCGCGAGCCGAAGTTGCCCTCGCCATCCACCAGCGGATAGCGCAGGCTGAAGTTCTGCGCAATGCGCACCATCGCGTCGTAGACCGAGGCGTCGCCATGCGGATGGAACTTGCCCAGCACGTCGCCCACCACGCGCGCGGACTTCTTGCGCGGCGTGCCGGCGCGTCCGTTCATTTCCCACATGGCGTAGAGGATGCGCGCCTGCACCGGCTTCTGGCCGTCTGCGACGCGCGGCAGCGCGCGGTCCTTGACCGTGCTCACAGCGTACTGCAGATACTGCAGGGCGGCGTACTTCGCCAGCGGCAGCGTGTCGCCGAACTCGCCCGACAGCGGCGCGAAGTCGGGCGGCTCGCGGCCACCGCCGCCGGAATTGCCGTTCTTCGCGACCGGCGGTATCGCGCCGCCGACGTCGTTCTTCTTGTCGTCGCTTTTGCCGGGCGCCGAGCTGTCGGCCGCTGCGGTCGCAGGCTTCGAGGCATTTTCTGCCGCGCTCATGGCCAGTCCTTCAAACAAATCGTTTTGATTTCCCATATGCATAATTCCTGCTATGACGACGCTCTGGTCGCAACACAAGCTGGCCCATACAGCGCACCGCTTCGTGGGAGCGAGCTTGCTCGCGAATTCGATGATTCGCGAGCAAGCTCGCTCCTACCAATCAGTGCGTCGTACTAGCTTATATCCGCATCGACGAGATTGCCGTAGGTCTCCATCCACTCGCGCCGCTGCGATGCATTCTCCTTGCCCATCATCATATTGAACACGGAACGATCGGCGTCGAGCGCCGCGTCTTCGACCTGCACCGGCAGCATGCGCCGCGTGTCCGGATTGAGCGTGGTCTCCCACAACTGCTCCGGGCTCATTTCGCCCAGGCCCTTGAAACGGCTCACGGCCCATTTGCCCTCGTCCATGCCCTCGTCCTGGAGCTTTTCCTCGATCGCAGCGAGCTCCTGCTTGTCCAACGCATAGAGCTTGCGCGCCGGCTTGCCCTTGCCCATCGAGGGCACGTCGATGCGATAGAGCGGCGGCTGCGCCACGTATACGCTGCCGGTTTCGATCAGCCGCGAGAAATGGCGGAAGAACAGCGTCAGCAGCAATACCTGGATGTGCGCGCCGTCGACGTCGGCGTCGGCGAGGATGATGATCTTGCGATAGCGCAGCCGCGTCATGTCGACTGCAGCGCCGCGCTGGTGATGATCGATGCCGATCGCCAGGGCGATAGCCTCGATTTCCTTGTTCGAGTACAGGGTGTCGGCCGAATCCTGCCAGGTGTTCTTGGGTTTGCCTTTCAGCGGCAGCACCGCCTGGAATTCCTTGTCGCGCGCCTGCTTCGCCGAACCTCCGGCCGAATCGCCCTCGACGATGAAAAGTTCGTTGCGCTCCGGGTCGTCCGAGGCGCAGTCGGTGAGCTTGCCCGGCAGCACCGCCACGCCCGAGCTCTTGCGCCGCTCCACTTTCTGCGCCGCGCGCGTGCGCGTCATCGCCTGGCGCATCACCAGCTCGGCGATGCGCTTGCCCTCGTCCACATGCTGGTTGAGCCATAACTCGAACGGATCGCGCACCATCTGCGCCATGAGCTTGACCCCGTCGCGCGAGATCAGCTCGTTCTTCACCTGACCCTTGAACTGCGGATCGAGCATTTTCACCGACAACACGTAGGAGGCGCGCGACCACACGTCTTCGGGCACGATCTTGATGCCGCGCTGGCCCATGGCGTGCAGGTCGATGAAATTGCGGATAGCGTTGTACACGCCCTCGCGCAAGCCGGCGACGTGGGTGCCGCCGTGGCGCGTGGGGATCATGTTCACGTACGACTCGGCCACCACCTCCCCCTCGGGGGTCCAGGCGATCGCCCACATCGCGCCCTCGCCTTCGGCAAAGCTGTCCGACTCCGACTGGGCGGCGATGTAGCGCTCGCCGAAGAAAGTCTCCGCCACCGGCTCCAGGCCCGCCACTGCGCTGGCGAAATAGCCCTTGATGCCTTCGGGGAAATGCCACTCGCTTTGCTCGATCTTGCCGTTCTTCTCGATGCCAAGGGTGAAGCGCACCCCGGGCAGCAGCATCGCCTTCGCGCGCAACAGCGCCGCGATGTCGGCAGTGACGATCTTGGGCGAGTCGAAATACTTCGGATCGGGCCAGAAGCGGATGCGCGTGCCGCTCTCGCGCGGCGCGGCCGAACCGATTTTTTTTAGCGGCTCTTTCACCTTGCCGTTGTCGGCGAACACCAGCCGGTGCGCAGCGCCGTCGCGCCTGACTTCCACTTCGAGCCGGGTCGCGAGCGCGTTGGTGACGCAGATGCCCACGCCGTGCAGGCCGCCGGCGATGCGATAGGCGGCGTCCTTGTCGGTCTTCCTGAACTTGCCGCCCGAATGCAGGGTGGTGAAAATCACCTGCACCGCCGGGACTTTCTTCTTCGGGTGGATGTCGACCGGGATGCCGCGGCCGTCGTCGGCGACTTCGGCAGAGCCGTCTTCGTACAACACCACGGCGATGTTCCTGGCAAAGCCGGCCAGGCCCTCGTCCGAGGAATTGTCGATCACCTCCACCAGTGCATGGTTCGGATTGGAGGGGTCGGTATACATGCCGGGCCGGTGCAGGATCGGCGACAGATCCTCCAGGATCTCGATGTCCTCGGCGTTGTAAGCCCTAGATTTGGTTGCCATAAAGGTCTCGGATACTACCTATGGGTGTGGCTGATAACTGCCAATGATACCGCGGTCGGGGCAAGCTTGCATTAGGGCTTGGCTGACACGTGGAAAAGCGGCGGCGTCATGACAGCAGTGCTCGCGATGCGATGGCTGCCTGTGGCTACAGGATTGATGTAGCTCGCCTCTAGGCCTGACGAGGGTACGAAACGTGTGACCAACAAGGCCGTTAAAGAGGCCGTGTTCGAATATTTCTGGGAACCTCACTTGAAAAAAAGCAAATCCAGCCCGGAACCTTTATTTCGATTACCGCCGCCCGGCCCAATAGCCAGGCCGGCGGCTGTGATGAGCAACGGCGATGATGCGGATTACATCGACTTGCAGCTGGTAAATCAGAGAATAGGGGAAACTGTGGAGAGGCAGCGTCCGCGTGCTGCCCTCGCTGGCCTGCCCCAACTCCGGAAACCGGTTCAGGAGGGCAAGCGCTTGATCGAGTTCATCGACGAAATCATCCGCTGCGATGAACGCGCCTTCGCCGATGTACCAATTGACAGCGGCATCGGCATCGCCTTGCGCCTCACTGCTAAGACTGACCCGCACCGACTTTGGCGGCTTTGATTCTTGCGCGGAGTCGGGTCATCACCTCATCGGCTGGAATCCACTGCGTGCGTCCCGCCTCCATATCCGCCACCCGTCGGGCGATTTCCTCATCCCATGCTTTGGCGATGGCTTCCGGCGAATCTTCGGGTTCGCCCTCGAGACTGAGGATAAGGCGATGGATCAACTCGCCGCGTTCCGGAGGCGATAGTTGCAAGGCTTGGCTTTCAATCTCTTTCAAAATTGCTGCCATGATGTACTCCATAAGCAGACGCGCTGGATGAATATGGTACCACCGCAGGCATGAACGAGGCTGTTCCCGTCCCCCTTT
>JADGRR010000235.1 GCA_017880745.1 Burkholderiales bacterium | reverse complement strand
CACCGTGCCGTCGAGGTAGTCCTTGATGTACTGCAGCCCCTGCAACACGGACGTATCTTCGGTGAATGGGACCTTGTATGTTTGCAGTACCGGTTCCTTGTCCTGCTCCGGACGATAGCGCAGGACCTCGATCTCGATTGTTTTTTCGACGTCAGCCATTGCCTGCTCCCTCGCGCTCGCGCTCCTCTGCTGCCGCCTTCTCGCCGGCGGCGCCGTAGGCGCGCGTGCCCGGCTTGGACTTGGTGATCTTCACGTCCCCGTACTCGATCCGCGGCGCGGCGTCCCCCGTGTAGTAGGCGAGCGAGTGTTTGAGGTAATTGACGTCGTCGCGCTTCTCGTATCCGTCGAGGCGCTGATGCGAGCCGCGCGACTCCTTGCGGTTGAGTGCCGAATACACGATCGCCTCGGCTACTTCGAGCAGATAACCAAGTTCGATCGAAAGCAGCCATTCGGTGTTGTAGACCTTCGAGTGGTCGTCGATCTTCAGGTTCTTGTAGCGTTCCCTGAGTTCCCGCAGCTTGTCACAAGTGGCCTGCATGTCGGACTGGAGACGGTAGATGCCGCAGCCGTTCTCCATGCTCTGGGCCATCTCGGTGCGCAGCACCGCCAGACGTTCGCTGCCGCCGGACCGGGTGACGACGCCGAGCGCGCGCGCCTGCGCCGCCGCGGCCTGCTTCTCGATCGCGGCCGGATTGCTGATCGCCACCGACTTCGCGAATTTCGCCGCCTCGACGCCGGCAACCTTGCCGAACACGATGATTTCAGTCAGCGAGTTCGAGCCCAGCCGGTTGGCGCCGTGA
This sequence comes from Burkholderiales bacterium, assembly GCA_017880745.1. Classification (GTDB taxonomy): domain Bacteria; phylum Pseudomonadota; class Gammaproteobacteria; order Burkholderiales; family SG8-39; genus 2-12-FULL-64-23. The sequence goes on along the minus strand of JADGRR010000235.1, from coordinate 4,880 downwards.
ATGCCCACACTGGAACATTCGCCGACCGAATACAGCCCCGGCAGCGAAGACGCCGTCTTGCCGTCGGCCAGGATTCCGCCCATGGTGTAATGCACCGCCGGCAGCACCGGAATCGGCGTGTGCGCAGGATCGACACCGAGGAATTCCTCCGCCAGCTCGCAGATCAGCGGCAGGCGTTCGTGCAGCTTCGCCGCGCCGAGGTGGCGCAGATCCAGATTCACGACCGCGCCATGCGGACCCTCGATCGTCCGGCCCTTCTTTTTCTCGTGCCAGAAAGCCTGGCTCAAGCGGTCGCGCGGCCCAAGCTCCATCGCCTTGTTGCGCGGCGACGGATCGGGCGGTCCGAGGCCGTAGTCCTGCAGATAGCGATAGCCGTCCTTGTTAAGCATGAATCCGCCTTCGCCGCGGCACGCCTCGGTGAACAAGAGGCCGGTGCCCGGCATGCAGGTCGGGTGATACTGCATGAACTCCATATCGCGCAACGGCACGCCGTGGCGGTAGGCGAGCGCCATGCCGTCGCCGGTGACGATACCGCCGTTGGTGTTCTCGCGGAACACGCGCCCGGCGCCGCCGGTGGCGATGATCACCGCTTTCGCCTGGATCAGCGTGAACTCGCCCGTGGCAATCTGGATCGCGAGCACGCCCTGGCAGCGGCCGTCCTCGACCATCAGGTCGGAGCAGAAATACTCGTCGAAGCGCTTGATCGAGGGATACTTGATGGAAGTTTGGAACAGCGTGTGCAGCATGTGAAAACCGGTCTTGTCGGCAGCGAACCAGGTGCGCTCGATTTTCATGCCGCCAAAGGCGCGCACATTCGCATGTCCGTCCTCCTTGCGGCTCCACGGGCAGCCCCAGTGCTCCATCTGCACCACCTCTTCGTGGGCGTGGGCAACGAAGTACTCGACGACATCCTGCTCGCACAGCCAGTCCCCGCCATGCACGGTGTCGTCAAAATGAAAGTCCAGGCTGTCGTCCGCACGTGTCACCGCAGCGGCGCCCCCTTCTGCCGCCACGGTGTGGCTGCGCATCGGGTAGACTTTGGAAATCAGCGCGATTCTTAACGCCGGATCGGATTCCGCGACCGCGATCGCCGCCCGCAAGCCTGCGCCACCCGCGCCTACAATTGCTACGTCCGCCTTGTAAACTTCCACTGCTTACCTCCCTCTGCGCATGACCAGCACGAGTTTAACTCCAATTCGGGTCAGCGTCTCGATCACACATCGAATAATAGTGTCACGTCGTTCAGCGAGCTCGCTGCGCGTCCGAACACGAAGCATGCTTGACGGCCGAGTTTGTTGACCGGCCCCGGCTAAACTACCGCCCGCCACCGTATGCTTTGTTGATCCAAATCAAACGCCAAGCTAAAACTTCGAACAGCATATGCAATGACGCTATACGCCGCATCGTCGATTGCGAACGCGACCAAGCCGCGTCGAGCCGCCGCAAGAGCAATGACGGCAAATCAAGACAGGAGGTGGTCTTCATGTACGAAAAATCCCATGCCAACGGCCAACAGACGATGCCCTCCGGGCTGGCGCTGCTGCGCGACCCAGCCCTCAACCGCGGCACCGGCTTCACCGAGGCGGAGCGCGACAAGTCCGGCCTGCGCGGCTTTCTGCCGCCCCACGTGCACAGCCAGGAAGAGCAGGCCGTCCGCGTGCTCGCGCGCCTGCGCCGGCTGACCGATCCGCTCGAAAAATTCGTCGCGCTCAATGCGCTGCACGACCGCAACGAGTCGCTGTTCTTTCGTGTGCTGTGCGACAACATCGATGAAATGCAGCCGCTGGTCTACACCCCGACAGTCGGTCTGGCGTGCCAGAAGTTCGGTCACATCTTTCAGCGTCCTCGCGGCCTGTTCATCGGCGCGAACGACCGCGGCCGCATCGCGCAGCTGTTGCGCAACTGGCCCTACCAGGCCGGTATCATCGTCGTCACCGACGGCGAGCGCATTCTCGGCCTGGGCGATCTCGGCGCCAACGGCATGGGAATTCCGGTGGGCAAGCTGTCCCTCTATACGGCTTGCGCGGGCGTGCATCCGCAACTGTGCCTGCCGGTCACCCTCGACGTCGGCTGCAACAACGCGGCGATGCTCGAAGACACGTTTTACGTCGGATTGCGCCAGCGCCGCATCACCGGCGCGGCCTACGACGCCCTGATCGACGAATTCATCAGCGCGGCTTGCGAGGTATTTCCGGGCGTGGTGATCCAGTTCGAGGATTTCGCCAACCATAACGCGTTCCGGCTGCTGAAGAAATATCGTGACCGCGTCTGCACCTTCAACGACGACATCCAGGGCACCGCGGCGGTCGCGCTCGCAGGCATTTTCTCGGCGCTGCGCATTACCGGCGGGAAGTTCAGCGAGCAAAAGCTGCTGTTCCTCGGAGCGGGAGAGGCCGCCACCGGCATCTGAGGCCTGGTGGTGTCGGCGATGATCGCCGAGGGCCTCAGCGAAACCGCGGCGCGGCAGCGCTGCTGGGCCGTGGATTCGCGCGGCCTGGTGGTGAAAGGCCGCACCGTCCTGGCCGAGCACAAACTACCCTACGCGCACGACCACCCGCCGGTTGGCGATTTCCTCACTGCGATCAAGGTGCTCAAACCCACTGCCATCATCGGTGTCGCGGCAGTCGGCGGCACCTTCACCCAGGAAGTGCTGGAGGAAATGGCGCGCATCAACGAGCGGCCGATCGTGTTCGCGCTATCCAACCCTACCTCGCAGGCCGAGTGCAGCGCCGAGGAAGCGTACCGCTGGACCAAGGGGCGGGCGCTGTTCGCCTGCGGCAGTCCGTTCGATCCGGTCAAGCTCGACGGCAAGACCTACGTGCCGAGGCAGGGCAACAACTCCTACATCTTCCCCGGTATCGGCCTGGGTGCGATCGCCAGCCGCGCGCGGCGCATCACCGACGACATGTTCATGGGCGCAGCACAGACGCTGGCGCAGTTGGTCACCGAATCCGATCTCGAGCAGGGCAGTCTTTACCCAGCCCTGCCACGGATTCGCGAAGTCTCAGCGCACATCGCGGCCGCAGTCGCGGGCGCCGCGTACAGAAACGGGCTTGCGGGCAAACCCAAGCCTGAGGACGTGCTGGCCGATGTGCGCTCGCAGATGTTCGATCCGCATTACTAAGAGTCCGTTTCGGAATTACCGAAACGGACTCTGACTCTGACTCACGGGAGCATGAGGGGAGGTATCTCCTCACCTGCCGTAGCAGGGTCAAGAGGCCCTGTTCGCGCGGCGTTGCCGCAGAGCGAGGGCGGCGCGCGGCCGTTTGATCTACGTCAATGCGTAGGCGACCACTCGTACTATCCTCTTGGTATCGTCGCAGGAGGACGCAGCTTTACCGTTGTAAACCCGCGCCAGCGGCAGACCCGGCTGTTGCGACCGCAGCCGGGTTGCGGCGGGTCGCGGCGTTCCAGCGGTGCCGTCACGCTGATTACCCGGAAAAGCGACGCCCCTTCGCCCGACGAACCCTTTCAATAGCCGCAAGGCTCTTCTATGTACACGATTGTCCGCCGCGAAGTTTTTTCCGACACGACCTTTCTTTGGGAGGTAACGGCTCCTGACATAGCCAGATCGGCCGAGCCCGGGCATTTCGTCATGCTGCGACTGCGCGAGGGCGGCGAGCGCATTCCGCTGACGGTCGCCGATTTCGACCGCGACAGGGGCACGATCACGATGGTGATCCAGTCGCTCGGCAAAACCACACTCGAGATGCGGGATCGCTACAAGGAGGGCGACAGCTTCGCCGATTTTGTCGGTCCGCTCGGGCTGCCGCAGCACGTGAGCCGGGTCGGACACGTCGTGCTGGTCGGCGGCGGGCTCGGCGTGGCGCCCGTCTATCCGCAGTTGCGGGCGTTCAAGAACGCCGGCAATCGAACTACCGGCATCATCGGTTTTCGCAACAAGGACCTCGTGTTCTGGGAAGACCGCTTCAGCGAGTGCTGCGACAAGCTGATCGTCTGTACCGACGACGGCAGCTACGGCACGCCGGGCTTCGTCACCTCGGCGCTAAAGGAGGTGCTCGAGCGCGACAAGCCGGATCTGGTCATCGCGATCGGGCCGTTGCCGATGATGAATGCGTGCGTCGAGACGACCCGGCCTTATGGCGTCAAGACCATGGTGTCGCTCAACGCCATCATGGTCGACGGCACCGGCATGTGCGGCTCCTGCCGCGTCAGCGTCGGCGGCGAGATCAAATTCGCCTGCGTCGACGGGCCGGACTTCGACGGCCATCTGGTGGACTTCAAGGAACTGGTGCTGCGGCAGCGGCGCTTCAAAGGGGAGGAATCGAAGGCGAGCGAGGATTACGCCCATGTCTGCAACGTGGAAAAGGTGCTGTTCGAACAGAACAAGCGCAATTACAAGAAGTACAAGGACCTCTCCCCGCACGCGGTGAAGATGCCGGAGCGCGATGCCCTCGAGCGCTCGCGCAACTTCAAGGAGGTGAATCTGGGCTACAGCTTGCAGAACGCGCTGGAAGAGGCTGAGCGCTGCATCATGTGCACCAAGCCCGACTGCATCGCCGGCTGCCCGGTGTCGATCGACATCCCGCGCTTCATCCGCCACCTGTTGGTGCGCGACGTCGACGGCGCCCTCGGCGTCATCAACGAATCCAATCTCTTCCCCTCGGTCTGCGGCCGCGTCTGCCCGCAGGAATCGCAATGCGAGGCCCAATGCGTCGTCGGCAGGAACAAGAAAATACCGATGGAGCCGGTGGCGATCGGCCGCCTGGAGCGCTTCATCGGCGACAATGCGCACGGGCCCAAGGCCGAACCGCCGCGCTTCGAGCGCCAGCTCGGTCGGGTCGCGATCGTCGGCTCCGGGCCGTCGGGTCTCGCGGTAGCCGCGGACCTCACGCGCTACGGCTGCGCGGTCACGGTAT
>JADGRR010000234.1 GCA_017880745.1 Burkholderiales bacterium | reverse complement strand
TTGTGGGCGGGGTTGAGCGCGAGAAACTCCGCCAGCGGCATGTCGGCCAGCTTGGCGGCAACGCGCACATCCATGTCGCGCGTCTGTTCCACTGTCACGAAATAGGGCGCGTTTGGCACGGGTTCGAGATCGACGGCGAAAGAATGCGGATTTGCGATGATGTTCTTCAGCGCCTGCAGCTTGGGCACGTAATAGCGCGTCTCGGTGGGCATGGTGAGGCTGAGATAATCGGTAGGCAGCCCCTTTGCCTTGTTTTTTTCGATGGCGCGGGCCACCGCATTCTCGCCCCAGTTGTAGGACGCGAGCGCGAGGTGCCAGTCGCCATGCATCTCGTACAGAAACTGCAGATAATCGAGGGCGGCGGCGGTCGAAGCGACGATGTCGCGGCGGCCGTCGTACCATGAGTTCTGCTGCAGATTGTAATTCTTGCCGGTGGAGGGGATGAATTGCCACAGGCCGGAAGCATGGGAACGCGAATAGGCCATCGGATTGAATGCGCTCTCCACCATGGGCAATAGCGCGAGCTCGGTGGGCATGCCGCGCTTTTCCAGTTCCTCGACGATGTAATAGAGGTAACGCTTGCTGCGTTCCACCATGCGCTTGACGTAGCTCGGCTGGCTTGCGTACCAGATCTGACGGTCCTGTACCAGCGGGCTGGACAGATTGGGCATGGAAAACCCGGTACGGATGCGGTCCCACAGATCAGGAGGCACTGCCGTCAGGTCGATGGTGGAAATGGCGCGCAGGCTGTCTTTGACTTCCTCGGCCCCGGCACTGGGCGCGGCTGCGATCCTCATGGGGGCCGCAGCCTTGGCGCTCACCGCGGCGGCAGCCGCGGAAGCGGCGGGAGTCGTTGTTTTGGCGGATGCGGGATCGCCGCTCGCTGGCAAGCTTGGGGCAGACGAGAGCTCGGCCGCAGGTTTGAGCGCGGCCGCAGCATTGGTCTGCACCTGCGTCACGGCGCAGCCTGAACTGAGCGCGATAAAGACGACGGCCGCAATAAATCGCAATACCGCCACTACGCCTCCCACGCGATTGACGACGTGCAATATTAGCCTAGCGCCCCCGCCTGGTCAAGGAAAGGCAAGGAAAAAGAGCGCCTTAGAATGATTCTGGTTCCGACTCGCCCGAGCTTCGCGCTTGATTTGCCTGAGGGACGCAGACCTCCACTGAAGACGACCTCGAAGCGCTACGCGCTCAGAAGTCGTTCTTCCATTGGCGGATGGCGGCGAACACCCGCACCGGATCGCTTGCGCGCGCGCCCAGATACTTGTTGGCCGACGCTATTACCGCCGGCTGCAGGCAGCGCAGGAAGGGATTCGTCTTCTTCTCGCGGCCGATGGTCGAAGGCAGCGTGGGGTGGCCGCGTTTGCGTAGTTCCGCATCGCTCGCCGCACGCGCCGCGAGCTCGGCGTTGTCCGGTTCGACCGCCCTGGCGAAGTCGATGTTGGCCAACGTGTATTCATGACCGCTGTATACGAGGGTCTCGTCGGGCAGGGCCGCCAGTTTGGCGAGCGAAACAACCATTTGCTGCGGCGTGCCCTCGAACAGGCGCCCGCAGCCGCACGCGAACAGCGTATCGCCGCAGAACAGGGAATTTGCGCCATAATAAGCAATATGCGCCCGGGTATGTCCGGGAATGTCGAGTACGCCAAAGCGCAAGCCCAGTTGAGGAATCTCGACCTCGTCGCCTTCGCCGACCGGGTGGGTCAACGTCGCAATGGGTTCGCCGCGCGGACCGTACACCGGCACCGCGTGGCGCGCCAGCAGCGCGGCGACACCGCCGACGTGGTCGGGGTGGTGGTGGGTGGCGAGTACGGCGCACAATTCCAGCCGCTCTTGCTGCAGGTAGTCGAGCACCGGTTGCGCATCGCCCGGATCGACAACTGCGGCGTAACGGTCGTTCCGAAGCGTCCAGATGTAATTGTCCTTGAACGCGCGCAGCGGAACGACTTCGAAGTCATTGTTTTCGGACATAGGCCTAGTTTTCGTGGAAGCACAGCAAAAGTCAAATCTGGCTGATTGGTTCGCCACGCCCAAGGGCGAGTACGTGCTGCGCTGGGAGCGGGCCCAGTTCGACAGCGCGGTGGAGGACGTGTTCGGCTTCAACGCCGTCCAGGTAGGGCTGCCCCTGCTCGATTTGCTGCGCCAGAACCGCATTCCACTGCGCACCCGCGTCGGCCTCGATCCCGCCAGCGACCTTGTGGCCGACAGCGGCGCCCTGCCGCTCGCCACCGGCAGCGTCGACCTCGTGGTCCTGCCGCATGTGCTCGAGTTCAGCGCCCATCCGCACCGGATCCTGCGCGAGGCTGCGCGCGTGCTGATGCCAGACGGTCAGATTGTGATTTCCGGCTTCAATCCGCTGAGCCTGTGGGGCCTGAGGCGCGCCCTGGGCGCGAGCCGGCACGAATATCCCTGGTGCGGCCGCTTCATCGGCCTCCTGCGTCTGAAAGACTGGCTGCAGCTGCTAAGCTTCGAGCTGAACGGTGGCCGCTTCGGCTGCTACGCGCCGCCGTTCGCGCAAACAAGGTGGCTGGAGCGCTCGGCGTTTATGGAGAAGGCCGGCGACCGCTGGTGGCCGATTGCCGGCGGTGTCTACGTCGTGCGCGCGGTGAAACGCACGGTCGGCATGCGCCTGGTGATGCCCAGCTGGCGCAGCCAGGCGGCGCCGGCGAAAGCCTTGTCGCCGGTGACTCAACGCAATCATCACAGAACCGGGACCGAAGATTGAGCGGTTCGGCGAGCGCGTCGCGCGTGCGCATCTACACCGATGGCGCGTGCAAGGGCAATCCCGGCCCGGGCGGCTGGGGTGCGCTGCTGCAGCTCGACGGCCGCGAGAAGCAACTCTGCGGCGGCGAGCCCGACACCACCAACAATCGGATGGAACTCACGGCCGTGATCCGCGCGCTGGAGGCGCTGAAACGACCCTGCGACATCGACCTTTACACCGACTCGCAGTACGTGCAGAAGGGTATCAGCGAGTGGATCGTGTCCTGGAAACGGCGTGGCTGGAAGACCGCCGACAAGAAACCGGTCAAGAATGTCGATTTATGGCTGGAACTGGACCGGCTCGTCGCCGGTCACGCCATCCGCTGGCACTGGGTGAAAGGGCATGCCGGGCACCCGGAGAACGAGCGCGCCGACCAGTTGGCCAATCGAGGCATCGACTCCGTGCACCGCGGCCGCTGAGCGTGGATTGAGCCGGGTCCGCCAGCGGAGCCTGGAGCGAAATGCCCGAGGCGGACTCGCATACCGTTGCGATTGGTTATAATCCCCCGCCTAATACCACGCAATCCTCACCATTGGAATTCCCGCCAGATGCAGACGCAAGCGATGCCTTTTGCCCAGATTATTACCGGTCTTCGAGCCGCCAGCCGGCCCTTTGGCCTGTCCCTGTCCTGCGCGGCGCTCGCGCTCCTGCTCGCGGGCTGCGGCCAGGGCCGGACGGATGCCGCCCATGCTGTGACTCCGGCCGCCCCTGCGGTGCCGGCGGAGGTGCTGCAAGTCGCGCCGCAGCGCGTGCCGATCGCGCTCGAGGCCGTAGGCCAGATCGAGGGCTCCAAGGAGGTCGAAGTCAGGGCACGCGTTTCGGGCATATTGCTAAAGCGTTTATACAACGAAGGCGACCTGGTGCGCGCCGGCACACCCATGTTCAAGATCGATCCGGCGACATTCGAAATCGCGCTGGCCCAGGCCAAGGCCCAGTTGGCGCAGGAGCAGGCCCGCAATGATCAGGCCACGCGCGAATCGGTGCGCCTGAAGCAGTTGGCAGAGCAGAAGGCCATCAGTCAGAAGGAATATGACGACGCGAGTTCCAACCTGAAGCTGTCGAGTGCGACGATTCAGGCAGCGCAAGCCAACGTGCGCCAGGCCGAACTCAACCTCTCCTATACCGACGTCACTGCACCGGTGTCGGGCGTCAGCGGGCGCGCTGCCCGTTCCGAAGGCAGCCTGATTTCGACGGGCGCCGACAGCCTGCTCACCACCATCAGCCAGGTGGATCCGATCTGGGTCCGCTTCAGTCTGTCCGAATCCGACCTGGCCAAGCTGCCGCAAAGGCGGCTGGTGCGCGGCGCACCGGTGGAGGTCAGCCTCATCCTGGCGGACGGCACGCGCTATCCGGGCAAGGGGCGGCTCAACTTCGCCGCGACCCAGATCGATACCCGGGTCGGCACGCAGCAGTTGCGCGCCGAGTTCGACAACGCGAAAGGGCAGTTGCTGCCCGGGCAGTTCGTGCGTGCGCAATTGGTCGCCGGGCAGCGCGAGAATGTGTTCCTCGTACCCCAGACTGCGGTCATGGAGGCGGAGGCGGGGTATATGCTGTTCGTCATGGACAAGGAGGGCAAGGCCGCGCTGCGGCCGGTGCAGCTGGGCGACTGGATCGGCTCGGACTGGATGGTTCTCGGCGGCCTGGCGGCGGGCGATCGCGTCATCGTCGACAACCTGCTCAAATTGCGCCCGGGTGTGGCGGTGACCCCGTTGGCGCCGGGTCAGGGCAAGCCAGCCGAATCCGGCGCGGCTGCGGCCAAGTAGAGGGCCGAAGCTCATGCTGTCGCATTTTTTCATTCGCCGGCCGATCTTCGCCGGAGTCATTGCGATCATCATCACCATCGCCGGACTGGTGGCATCGCAGGTGTTGCCGGTGGCGCAGTATCCGGAAATCGCCCCGCCTACGGTCGCCATCACCGCCGCCTATCCGGGCGCGAGCGCGGAGACGCTGGCGAAGACGGTGGCCGCGCCGATCGAGGAACAGCTTTCCGGCGTAGAGAACATGATTTATTTCGACTCGACCGCGTCGTCGAACGGGACGCTGACCATCACCGCCACGTTCGAGGTCGGCACCGACATCAACAACGCCACCATCCAGGTCAACAATCGCGTCCAGATCGCGCTGCCGCGCCTGCCGGAGGACGTGCGCCGGGGCGGTGTTGTGGTGCAAAAGCGCACCCGCGACATCCTGATGGTCGTTGCGGCGAGTTCCAACGACGCGCGTTACGACACGCTCTTTCTGAGCAATTTTCTCACCGTCAACGTGCTCGACATTCTCAAGCGCGTGCCCGGGGTGGCGGACGCCTCGATCTTCGGCGCGCGCGACTACTCGATGCGCGTGTGGCTGCGGCCGGACCGCATGGCGCAGCTGGGCGTCACCACCACCGACGTCGCCAACGCCATCCGCGTGCAGAACAATCAGTACGCCGCGGGCAAGATCGGCCAGGAGCCAGCGACGGAAGGCCAGCCTCTGGTGTACTCGGTCACGGCCCGCGGCCGGCTGGTGGATCCGGAGGAATTCGGCAACATCATCCTGCGCGCGAGCGGGCCAGGCGGGGTCCTGCGGATCAAGGACGTGGCCCGCCTCGAACTCGGCGCCCAGGCCTACGACCAATTCACGACCGTAGACGGCAGGCCGACCATCGGCATCGCGATCTTCCTGCAGTCGGGCGCGAATGCGCTCAAGGTGGGCAATTCGGTGCGCGACACCATGGCGGAGCTGTCGAAAACGTTTCCGCAGGGCGTCAGCTACCTGTTTCCGTACGATACGACGCGTGTGGTCGACGCGTCGATCACGGAGGTAATCCATACGCTGTACATTGCGGCAGCGCTGGTGCTGATCGTCGTGTTCGCGTTCCTGCAGAGCTGGCGCGCCGCGCTGATCCCGTTCATCGCGGTGCCGGTATCGCTGATCGGCGCGTTC
>JADGRR010000233.1 GCA_017880745.1 Burkholderiales bacterium | reverse complement strand
CATTTTGCAACAGGTTCTCAGCATCAATGGCGCGATCAATGCGCCGAGCGCGCTTGCCGCCCTGGCGCAGGCAGCGGATGTTTTTCATCGCGCGGCTTCGCCTTTAGGCAACAACTTTGTGCGCGCGTGGCCTCATCCGGGGTAAATATCAGGCCGGAGCTTGCACCGGGCTCTTCACCGTTGCCTTGCGCATTTTGCGCTTGAGCTGGTGGATCTGGTCCATGGCCGCTTTCAGGGCCTTGCGATCCCGCGCAGCCAGCGCCTCGTCGCGTTTCTTTTGCCATTCCTTGATCCTGGCCTTGGTCGCGGCTTTGTCTATGCCTTTTATCTCCTTATGCGCATGCATTTCGATGCCGAGCGCCTTGCACAGGCCCACGAGCAGGTGATCCTTGTTCAGCTGCGTGTAGCCCTGCACCGCTTCGTGGGTGATGCCCGCCGCAATCTCGCGCAGCTCGGCCAGGGGCTTGTGCTTCAGTTCCTCATAGGTGTGTGTCATGGATTCTCCTTTTGCATATTCGAAATAGGCACGGCGTTATTAGAGCACAGGACCGCGGCGGCCGGGTAGGTTCCCGGCGACGCGGCGCAGACGTTCGATGCGGGTCATGGTCTTTCCCCGATGGATGACTGTGCGATGGGTGTCGCTATAGCGGGCAAGACTCGATGCTAGAATGTTTTGGTTCCGGCATAACGCGCTTCGCGCATTAGCCTCCACTGCAACGTCGTTTTCGAGCTTGCGCTTGCAGGCCGGCAAGCGCCTGCCCGCAAGCGTACATCGGCGTGCGCGGCCCACCCCGGGCGGCAACGCGGTTCAACAGGAGTCGATCATCGCCGATCCCTTAAAGCGCGTCCAGCGCCTGCGCTGGACTGCCTTTGCCCTGGGGGCAATAGCCTTCGTGCTGGCGTTCTTTCACCGCCTCGCTCCGGGCGCGATAGCGGGCGAATTGCAGCTGGCGTTCGGCACCTCCAGCGCGTCCCTGGGCCTGTTGGCCGCGACTTATTTCTACGTCTACTTTGCGATGCAGGTGCCCTCGGGCATCCTCGCCGACACGCTCGGACCGCGCAAACTATTCACTGCGGGGGCGCTGGTGGCCGGAGCGGGATCGGTTCTGTTCGGATTGGCGCCGGATTTCGGCATCGCCATGTTCGGGCGCTTCCTGGTCGGGCTGGGCGTGTCGGTGGCGTTCATCTCGGTGCTGAAACTGAATTCGGCGTGGTTCCTCGAGCGCCAGTTCGCGACCATGACGGGGCTGCTGATGTTCATCGGCAACATCGGCGGTTTGCTGTCGGCCGCGCCTCTGGCCTGGGTCGTTGCGCAGACCTCGTGGCGCCATGTTTTTCTTGCCACCGGCGCGATATCGATATTGCTTGCCGTCTTTACCTGGCTGTTCCTGCGCGACAATCCGCGTGAACTCGGGTTGCCGTCGATGCAGCAGTTGGAAGGCAAGCCAGAGTACCCGGCGGCGAACGGGAACTGGCGCGAGGCGCTGAAGACGGTGCTCGCCAATCGCCGCACCTGGCCCGGCTTCCTGACACACTTCGGCCAGATCGGCGCCTATCTCTCCTGGGGCGGCCTGTGGGCCATTCCCTATCTGCACGAGGCGCACGGCATGACGCGGCAGCTCGCCGCCTGGCACACGAGCCTGATGATCGTGTGCTTTGCCCTGGCCTCGCTCGCAGTGGGTGCCCTGTCCGACCGCATCGGCCGGCGCACGCCGCTGATGCGCGTGCTCGGAGGCGTCTACGTGCTGTGCTGGCTGCCCCTCGTCTGGGGCGGACCGCTGCCGCTCGCGGCGACGCTGGCGTTGTTCGCGCTCATGGGAATCGCGATCTCCGGGGCCACGCTGGTCTGGGCTTGCGCCAAGGAGGTCAACCCGCCGGCCTTTTCCGGCACCTCCACCAGCGTCGTTAATACTGGCGGTTTTCTCGGCCCCGCGCTGCTGCAGCCGGCGGTAGGCCTGGTGCTGGATCTCTCCAGCCGCGGCGCGGCGCACAGCACGGATGACTGGCGCCCGGCCGTTGCGGTACTCTTCGTGTTTGCGCTGTTCGGCTGGCTGTGCACCTTCATGATCACGGAGACGCGCTGTCGCAATGTTTATCAGGGAAGCTCTGACTAAGTCCGTGACGCAGTCGGAGCCTCCTCTTACATTGGGGATTTACGCCCCGAACGAAGTCCCTTTGGGGGACAAGGGGTCGTGCCTCCTTGTCCCTGCCAAGATCAGGAACGAGCATGAGTGACCAAGCCATCATCCTGTTTGCCCACGGCGCGCGTGACCCGGAATGGGCGGTGCCCTTCGACATCATTCAGAAGCAGTTGCAGGCGGCACGGCCGGAGGTGCAGGTCGAGCTTGCGTTTCAGGACTTCATGACGCCGACGCTGGAGGCCGCGGCGGCGCGGGTCGCGGCGCGCGGCGCGCGGCGCATCGTGCTGGTGCCCCTGTTCATGGCGCAGGGCGGCCATCTGAAGCAGGACCTGCCGCTGCTGGCGGGGAAGATACGGGAGCAACACCCGCAACTCGAACTGCAGGTCACGCCCGCCATCGGCGATGCGCCAGAGATTCTGCAGGCGATTACCGATTGGGTGCTGCGCAGCGCCTCCTAGTACGATGACACCGCTTTGTGGGAGCGAGCTTGCTCGCGAATTGAGCTCGCGAACAAGCTCGCTCGTGCGATAAGCGCGTTCGCGAGCAAGCTCGCTCCCACAATTACTGCAGCGAATCGCCCTCAGGCGATGCCGCCATTGCCCTCCACGCCCTTCAGGCGCGGAAGCTCGAGCCGCACCGGCGCTATCACTTTGCGGCCGCGCAGGTAACGCGCCATCAGGTCCCAGATCGGCTCGGTGCCCGCGGTCTTCGCCGCTTCCGCCACCGGCGCCCAGCCCGCGACTTTATATTTCTTCGCCGCCTCGATCGGTTTGCCCTTGAGCGTCATGTCGCCGATACGCGCGCCCATTTTCGCGTTCGGGTCGCAGGTGTAGCCGAGCCCGCCGACGCGCACCATGTCGCCGCCCTGTTGATAGTAGGGGTCGGGATTGAACAGGTTGTCGCACACGTCCTCGAGGATGGTTTTGATCGTCGCGCCCGTCATTTCGGTCACGGTGGTGTAGGGGTAGGTGATCGCCGTCTGGTCCATCAGGTGTTCCATCAGGACAGGCTGGCCGGGCAGCAGGCTCGTGCCCCAGCGGAATCCGGGCGAGAACGCGATCGGCGTGTCCTTTTCCGCCATCAGGCCGTCGAGAATCAACTGGTCGAAGCTGCCGTTGAAATTACCGCGGCGATAGAGCAGACCTTCGGTCAGCGCGAGCTGTTCGCCGAGTTTCGCCGCATACGGCGCGCGCGCTCTGCGGATCAGCGCCTCCATCTCCGGGTCGGCCGCAAGCAGCTTGGCGAACACCGGCAGCAGCCGGTAGCGAAAGTCGGTGACCTTGCCGCCCGTCACTTCGAGGTCCAGCACGCCCAGAAACTTGCCGTTCGAACCGGCATTGGTCACCAGTGTCTTGCCGCCGGCATTGTTCACGATCAGCGGCGCCGGCACGCCGTCGTGCGTGTGGCCGCCGAGGATCGCGTCGATGCCGCGCACGCGCGCAGCGAGCTTGATGTCCACGTCCATGCCGTTGTGCGATAGCAGGACCACCGCCTGCGCGCCCTTGGCGCGCGCTTCGTCCACCGCGTGCTGCAGCGTCTCTTCCTGAATGCCGAAGTTCCAGTCCGGCACGAAGTACTTGGGATGCGCGATCGGCGTGTAGGGAAACGCCTGGCCGACGATGGCCACCGGCACGCCGTTCATCGGCTTGATCACATAGGGAGGAAACACCGGGTCGCCGAAGTCGGCGGTCTTCACGTTCTGCGCAATGAAATCGATCCGGCCCTTGAAATCGTTTTCCACGACTTGCCGCACGCGCTCGGCGCCGAGGGTGAACTCCCAGTGCCCGGTCATCACATCCACGCCGAGCAGCTTGCACGCGTCGACCATGTCCTGTCCCCTGGTCCACAGCGCGGTGGCCGAACCCTGCCAGGTGTCGCCGCCGTCGAGCAGCAGCGCGCCGGGCCGGCTCGCCTTCAACTGCTTCACCAGGGTGGCGAGGTGGGCGAAGCCGCCCACCTTGCCGTAAGTCCTTGCCGCCCGCTCGAAGTCGAGGTAAGTGAACGCGTAGGCCTCGGCCGTGCCTGGGCGGACGCCGAAATGCCGCAACAGCGCCTCGCCGACCAGGTGGGGCGGACGACCAGCCATGTCGGCGACGCCGAGATTCACGTTCGGCTCGCGGAACCACAGCGGCATCAGCTGCGCGTGGCAGTCGGTGAAGTGCAGCAAATGGACGTTGCCGAAGCGCGGCAGGTCGTAGATGCGCGCCGCGCCCTCGGCCCGGGCGCGCCCCGAGAGCTGCGCCAGGGGCAGGCCGCAGGCGGCGGCCATGCCCATCACCTGCAGGAACTCGCGTCGATTCACGCGCTGGCGGGTCCTACTTGTTTACCGGCGAATTCGGGTCGAGCAGCAGCGCAACCAGGTCCTTGATCTGCTCTTCGGTGAGCGTTCCCGATTGGCCGAAGCGGGGCATGTTCGAACACAGGTTGAATGCCTTGGCGTTGAAGATCTTGCCATACACGTACTTCTGCACCTGCGGGCTGTTGCCGCGGGTCTTGCCGAACTGGCGCAGGCTGTTGCCGATGTTGCCGAAGGAAGTCTCGTTCGGCCCGATCTGGTGGCAGTTGTAGCAGCTGCCGCCGTTGGCGCCGGCACCGCCGTCGCTCCAGGTCATGCCGCGCCCGTTCTGCGCGATCTTTTCGCCCGATTTCCAGTCGCCCAGATACTTGCCGTCCGCCGGGTACTTGATGTCGGCAAGCTGGTCCTGTTGCAGGCGCTCGGCGATCGGCTTGGGCGGCTGGTTTTGGCTGCGATTGCACAGCGCCTGCAGCCCGTCCTCGTTCAGCCGGTCCATGCCGGCGATGCTTCGCGCATGGAAATCGCGCTTCATCATGGTGACGGCCTTGGCGCGGTCGTCCTCGGCCTGAGCCGTGACCACTATGGCGAGCGCTGCCGCGGCGAATATCGATGCTGGGATTTTGTTCATGGCTTTGTCCCTGGCTAGCGCTTGATTCCCGGGCCCTTGTACACGTGCCCGTTGGCATTCACGCCCATGTAGGTCAGCAGGTCCGCGATGGTCTCGGATACGTATCCCGGCTCTGGAAACCGCTGCTGGCGGAAACAGTCGTTCATGCGCCATTGCAGCGTGTGCATCAGGCCGCCGGTCATGCGGTAACCGGGCCAGCCCTGGAACGCGCGGACCGCATCCTCCTTCGAGGTGAGATTGGGCAGTACCTGCGTGCGGATGCGCTTGCCGTCCTCGCCGTGGCAGCTGGCGCAGGAAAAATCCCAAGGCCCGGCGCGGAAGTAGAAAATCTCGCGGCCGATGTAGTAGGCCTCGCGTTCTTCCGGGTGCTTCTGCGGGACGGAGATCGTCATGCCGCGGGACTGCCCGGCGACGTAGGTGACGAGCGATACCGGATCGGGCGTGCGCGACTCGCTGCTGAAGGGCTGCTTGGCGAGATCCTCCGCCCTGAATCCCTGCAGCGTCACCATGCAATAAACGATGCGCCGTTCGACATCCATCACCTCTCCCGCGTCGGCGAAGTAGCGCGGCATCCCGACATAGGCGCCTTTCAAGACGCCCGGTCCGAGACCCAGGTCGCATTGCTCGA
>JADGRR010000232.1 GCA_017880745.1 Burkholderiales bacterium | reverse complement strand
CAATGGCTAGACTTGTTCCGCGACTTGAGCGGCGCGCGCAGCCCTAAGGCGGTGTTCGGCTACCTGTTCATGCCTCCCGGGTGGAAGCCCGAAGGTCGCGGCGAAACCACCGAGGACCTGCGCCGCCGCATCGGCGACACGCGCGTCACCGCAGGCTGAGGGCGCGCTGCGAAATCGGCATCGCTGGTGTACCCTATCCGGCCAAGCCGCGGTTGCGGCGCCCGACACCCTGAATCCGGAAAGGCACCATCATGTCCCTGACTAACCGCCAGTACCGTCTCGCTGCCCGACCCGTGGGCATGCCCAAGCCGAGTGACTGGAACCTCACCAGCGAAACCGTGGCCGAACCGGCGGACGGCCAGGTCCTGATCAAGGTGCTGCAACTCTCGCTCGACCCGGCGATGCGCGGCTGGATGAACGAGGGCAAGAGCTACATCCCACCCGTAGGCATCGGCGAAGTGATGCGCGCGGGCGGTGTGGGCAAGGTCGTTGCTTCGAAAAACCCGAAATTCGCTGCCGGCGACCACGTGGCCGGGTATTTCGGCGTGCAGGAGTATTGCCTCGCCGACCCCGCCAGGCTCACGCAGATCGGCCTATCCAAAATAGATTTGCGCATGGGCACGCCGTCGCAATGGCTGAATGCTCTGGGCATGCCCGGCATGACCGGCTACTTCGGCCTGCTCGAGGTTGGCCAGCCCAAGGCGGGCGAGACCGTTGTGGTTTCCGGTGCGGCCGGCGCGGTCGGCCAGACCGTGGGCCAGGTGGCGAAGATCAAGGGCTGCCGCGCGATCGGCATTGCCGGCGGCAGGGAGAAATGCGACTTCGCAGTCAGGGAGCTGCACTACGACGCTTGCATCGATTACAAGATGGGCAGCCTCAAAGAGGGTCTGAAGGAACACTGCCCCAAGGGCGTGGACGTATACTTCGACAACGTCGGCGGAGACATTCTCGACACCGTCCTGACCCGCATCAACCGCAAGGCGCGCATCGTCATCTGCGGCGCGATCTCGCAGTACAACAACACCACGCCGGTGAAAGGCCCGAGCAACTATCTTTCATTGCTGGTGAACCGGGCGCGCATGGAGGGCATGGTGGTATTCGACTGGGCCGAGCGCTACGGCGAGGCGATCCGGGACATTTCGGAGTGGATGCGCGAGGGCAGGTTCGCGTCGAAGGAAGATATCGTCGAGGGTTTCGAAGCCTTTCCCGAGACGCTCAACAAGCTGTTCAGCGGCGGCAACTTCGGCAAGCTCGTGCTGCAAGTCGCGAAGGAATAGAACACAGGTTTGCCCGTAATCCAGTTCCGGATTCGCTCCATCTTGACTTAACCCGCATTGCAATCGGCCGGGCGCAGGTTCAACATGCTCTCGGCGCGATGCCCGGCAACGCTGAATCAACGCCAAACCGTCGCCAGGGGCCAGAGGCACGAGAGCAGTAGTATTGAAATTGCTACCGATTCGCAACGTTGGCACTCAGCCCGATAAAACAGGAAAATCACAGAAGGAGGAAGCAATGAGCGTAGAGCTGAAACAATTGATATCCGATACCCAGTCGGCCTTTCGCGCCGATCCGGACGCGGCCAAGGCGACTTTCAAGTCATCCTCGCGCCTGACAGAAGGGTTCCGTTCGGAGGTCTCGATTCGGCAGCACAGGCTTGCGGCGGACGAGCCGCCTGCGCTGGGAGGCGCCGATTCGGGTCCCAACCCGGTCGAGCTGATTCTTGCCGCGCTGGGCACCTGCCAGGAAATCACGTATCGCGCTTATGCGACGGCGTTGGGGATTCCGCTTGACTCGGTGTCGGTCGAACTGGCTGGGGACATCGACCTGCGCGGATTCTTCGCCGTGGATGAATCGGTGCGGTCCGGTTACCAGAACATTCGCGGCACGGTGAATATCGAATCGAGCGCCAGCGAGGCGGAGCTGCAGAAGTTGCGCGCGGTGGTGGATGCGCATTGCCCGGTTCTCGACATCCTCACGAACAAGGTGCCCGTCTCGCTGAGCCTGTCGATCAATCCCAAAAAGGCCGCGTGAACGTATCGACCGTCCGCATCTGTTGACCCGATAAGAATCCCGAAGGGATTCGGAGATGCAGATGCGTCGTTGAAAAGGCCTCTACGACGATCCCGGAGCAACAGTTCAAGGCGATCGGCACGGATCCGCAAGTGAAAGAGTTGCCCAGGCACATCGGAACGGTGAACGGCAATTTACCGCGACGTCTGCGGGCACTGGTTCCCGCTCGCGTACCGTTTTGAGCGGCATTGCTGTCAATAATACGCGTCCCGCGCAGTTCTACGTTTTAGAGGACAGGGCTTTGCCGTGTAGCCCGCTCCGTGGGGCACCGCACAGAGCTTTCCGCGTTGCAGCTATATCCTTCCGGCATTCGCTGACCCGCGGGGGAGTCGCTGGAAGCCTCTATGGCGGCAAGGGCATGCTTTGCTTAAGGGAAGCGTAGGGCCGCTGTCGGATGCATGAATCGCTGATATAAAAAAACCCGGCGACGGCGCCGGGCTCGGGGCGACGGATGCGTCGGAAACAATTTCTTACAAAATTTGCGCTGGACCAACGCGACCTGCACTCTATACTTCAGCAAGATTATTTGTTGCGTGGTGCAGGAGACCGCTTGGTAAACCGCTCGGCCTGGATTCAATAGTGTCCGGCGCCATGTTCCAATGCAACACGGAGGCGACCAAATGACGCAATACGTACTCAGACAATTCTTCATAAACTCGAGAAAGTATTTGGGTCAACAGCAGCCAAAGACGACCAACTCAGGTCCCCTCCCCACGCTGGCCCGCCCGGAAGTCTCCCTGAGCGGGAGCCTTCCACTCCCTATCCGCAGACGGCGCTTCGACCCAATGAAGCGACTCGGCCTCATCGCCAAAGAGCTTGCGACGCTGCTAAAGTTTGTCAGCGGACGCCGTTAGGGATGCAAGCACCGACACCCTCGAATAGGCGCTCTCCTCGACCGGATAGAACAGCCAGCCGGACGTTAACTGCTTCCGTCTGAGACGCTATTCTCGAATTTCCATCGATCAATACTGACCTGAGTTCTGAGAGGACCTTGCAATGCGTAAAGCGATTCTGATGTTGCTGCTCGCTGCGGTGAGCAGCAGCGCGATGGCGGAGTGGGTTAAGGTCGGTAGCAGTGAAACCGATACCCTTTACGTCGACCCCTCCACGATTCGCTGGGCAGACCACACGGCGAAAATCTGGGCGATGAATGACTTCAAGGTGACCCAACGACTCCACGAGCGTGAGCCATTCAGGTCTGAAAAAGCGGAATATGAGTATGACTGCAAGCTAGCGCAATCGCGCCTGCTGTATTTCACTTCGCACACTGAAAACATGGCCGGAGGCGACGTGGTTGACTTTAACGTTGTGCCGGGCGAGTGGGCTCGATTCTCGCCCAACAGTGGATTGGAAGAACTGTGGAAAATCGCCTGCGGAAAAGTGTAGGTCCCGTTCGGCGCTAACGCTTCTGAATTTCGGGGCGCTGTCGCGGCCAGCAGCGCCGTCGAACTCTTGTTACGCCGGGAGGCTTAGCCTAAAAACGGTGACGACGGGCTGTCATACATGACGGCCCACCTAAAGCCGGTGCAGGTTGGCGCGCATCCAGGCACCGAGCGCCAGGAATCCCAGTCCGAAGCCGATGATCGCCGGTGCGTAATCGACCAGGCTCACCGCAAGCCCCATGGCCGCGACGCCGCCAGCCTGGCCGAGCGACCACGTCGACGCAAAGACCGACACCGCCGCGCCGCGGGCGTGCGGGGCCATTTCGGTTGCCTTGGTCTGGACGGTATTGTGCAGCATGAAAAAAGAGAATCCGAGAGCGACGGCGCAGGGTATGGCAAGCTCCCAAATCGGACTGAGCACAATGATGGCGTACGCGGCGAAGCAGATCGCGCCGCCCCACACCACCAACCCGCGCTGACCGAGGGCGAGGAGCAGCCGTCTCACCGTTATCGTGTAAAGCACGCCGCCGACGCCGAAACCGGCAAGGATCGCGCCGATCGCCGTGAGACTCAAATCGAACTTCAGCTTTAGGAACGCCCCCAGAAATGAATAGGCTCCGAAAAAGAGAAATCCGTCGGCGAACGCAGTAGAGATCACCGCGCGCACCCGCGGCAGAGCGAGCAAGCGCAGATACACGCGGAACGGGTTCTCACCCGATGGCGGGCGGGACGCCCGCGCCCATTGAGAACGCGTGCGCACAAACAGGATGATCGAGACGGCCGCAAACACGACGGCGACCACGACGAAGGTTCCGCGCCATCCGATCAAATCGGTAAACAGGCCGCCCATTAACGGTCCCAGCGCCTGGCCAATGATGGTGCCGCCGACAAAGCGCGCGATCACGAACTGGCGCTCGCTGATCGGAACGCTATCGCCGATGTAGGCCATGCCGAGCGTCGTTGATGCGGAAGCGAACACCGCCGAGAAGAAGCGCAGCACCGCGAGCGAACTCACGCCTTGCGCGAGGGCGCAGGCCAGGCATCCCAGGGCGGCGCCGGACAGGCAAATCGTCACCACGCGCAGTTTGCCGAATCGATCCCCGAGCGGGCCGTGAAGCAACTGGCCGCAGGCGTAACCGATGGCGAACGCGGTGATGACGGTGGCGGTCGCGGAGATGCTGCTGCCAAATTCCGACGCCAGCCGGGGCAGCATCGGCTCCATGATGCGCAGCGCCAGGCCGCCGTTGGCGCTCGCGAGCGCCAGGAGAAAAATCGTTTCGCGCATGTTGCGCCGATCCCCGGGTGAATTACAGCAAAGGCGGGAGTACAGCGGGCAACGCGCCGGCCGACCTGTTCTGAGTCAATGTTCCGGCACCGAGCCAGGCGCCCGAAGCATTATAAGCGTAGACCGGACTCGATATTAGAGTAGAAAATTAGTCGGCCGGTTGGCACCAGACTTCGTGCCGTGGACTGAGGACGCACAGAGCCTGAGTGGGCCAGGCCCCATATATTTTGCGATGCAACGGACGTGAAAGCTGATCCGAGCCTGGCCCGTTTGATACGCGTGATACGAAAAGGGGTACTCGCATAGGCTGATTGACAGCGGATCGAAAAACGCCGGACATCGCATCGGCAAGCCATGAGCACCCCGACGCCGGCGTCTCGGAATTCGCGGAATCATGTGCTACGGCGATGCGCGCGCGGATCCGATCCGTCAGGTGCACCTACGGCGTCGCTTCAACGACGCCCGTGCCCACGGCCTCCCCCGAAGATTCCGATCGAAAAGGCCGGCCCATAATAGGCCGGTGCCGCGTAATACCCGGGCTGCCCCCCGTAGTAGCCCGGACCGACCGGAACCGCGACACAACCAGCCAAGACCGCCAAAGCCGACAGGACAATCGTCACTCTGATGATTTTCATGTTTGTGATCTCCTTGCGCTATTGGACACGAATCCGCTAACGCATACCCCCGGGCAGGTGTAACAGTCGTAACAGTGTGTTACTGGCGGTTCGCCCCGCTTCGTCATGGGACATTGGCGAAATTGACATTCCGGTCCGGTTGCTGATACCGTGCCAATCCCTGTACGAGCGTGGCGCAATAGCTGGTCGCATTCTGCGACATCGGCGTTTCGCTGCGCGGGAACTCAACTTAATCTCACTGAAGGAGGGAGCGCACAATGAAATACAGAATGGCCGCACTGTCGGCAGTACTCGCCATTTCGGCAGCATCCATTTCCGGCTGCGGCAGCAGCGGTGCCCAGACACTAGTCTTCACCTTG
>JADGRR010000231.1 GCA_017880745.1 Burkholderiales bacterium | reverse complement strand
GCCGCCAGCAACGGCAGGGCGAACACCAGAAGCCAGAACCCGGCGGACGCCGGTCCGGTCTGGGTCAGCCGCAACAGGATCGGCGCCGTGCTGATGGCCAGCGCTCCGAACACCAGGGCCGTCATGGCCAGGCGCCGGCCGCAGCCTGGCCGCCGAGTCCCGCTTTCCGGTGTTCCGCTCGCCGGAGGGCGCAGTTGCGGCGTTCGGCACGCTGGCGGAGTACCGGATGGCACAGGATCTGCTGCTCGAGGTCCCTTCTCCCCTCACCTCGGGCGTCCCGCCGAACCTCGACGCGGCGCGCGCGATTGCGGAGGAGGCGCGACGTGCCGGCCGCAGCCTTCTGAACGAAGCCGAAGCCGCGCGCCTGCTCGCCTGCTTCGGCATTCCGTTTGCGCAAACGGAAATCGGCACGTCCGCGGACGAGGTGCGCGCCATCGCGCGGGATATCGGCTTTCCCGTCGCGATCAAGGTTCTTTCGTACGACATCGAACACCTTTCCGACGTGAAGGGCGTGTGCCTCAATATCCGCGGCGAAGAGGGCCTGATGCAGGAGTACGCGGCATTGATCGCGCGGATTCGACAGCTGCGGCCCGATGCGCGGATAGAGGGCGTGACGGTGCAGCCGATGATCGAGAAGCGCTATGGGCGCCGTCTAATGATAGGCGTTGCGACCCAGGCCACCTTTGGCCGCGTCATTCGCTTCGGCGCCGGGGGTATCGCCTCCGCGGTGGTGCAGGACAATGCAATCGGTCTGCCGCCGCTCAACCGGCGTCTCGCGCAGGAACTCGTGTCGCGCACGCGCGCGGCGCACCTGCTGCAGTCCTACCGCCATGTTCCGGGCGTCGACACCGAAGCGATTCTGGATGCGCTCCTGCGGGTGTCGGAACTGGTATGCGCGCTGCCCTGGGTCGTGGACATGGAGATCAATCCCTTCATCGCCGACGAAACCGGATGTATCGCGGTCGATGCGCGCATCGCCATCGATCCGGATAACCTGGATCCGGATCCGCGCTTCGGCCACATGGCGATACACCCCTATCCGGCGCAGCTGGAGCATGTCGAGCACCTGCGCAGCGGACAGGCGCTGCGGATCAGGCCAATACGCCCTGAAGATGCCATCCTCGAGATCGCGTTCGCCGAGCGCATGTCCGATCGATCGCGGTACATGCGTTTTTTCAGTGCGGGTCGCGGGCTGACCCCGGCGATGCTTGCCCGCCTGACCCAGGTCGACTACGACCGCGAGCTCGCGCTCATTGCCCTGTCGAACGTAGAGAGCGAAACCGAGCAGATAGTGGGGGTCGCCAGATTCGCGGCTAACCCCGATGGTGAATCGTGTGAGTTTGCGGTGGCAATTGACGATAAATGGAACGGCCGCGGGCTGGCCACGATACTGATGGAACGCCTCATGCAGGCGGCGCGCGACGCGGGCTATCGCCGCATGACCGGATATGTCCTGCCCGAGAACGACTCGATGCTCAAGCTTGCTGACCGGCTGAATTTCGAACGCACGAAGGATGAGGAGGATCCCGCTCTGGTCAAGGTGGTGCGCTCGCTGGTGTGATTGCGCCAGCCTCTGAAATACGGACTATAAAAGGGGGGGGTGCCACTTATTTCAACATCCTGTTAAGGCGATTTTGCGCGCAATCGGGATCGGGACCTTCGCGGCATCGCTTCCGCAACGGTTGCGCAATTGCCGGCAAAGCGCTGCGGCAATGCGGGACCTGGATTGCAGGAAATGCGCTACGAGTGCGCTTCCTGGTAGTCTAGAATTTCTTCGAGCCGGTGCAGCACCTCGTCGCTGATGCGATGCTCGCGCCAGGTGCGGATCAGGGCCGCGCGCTCGGCCTTGATCGCGACGTGGCGCAGGCCGTTAGCCAGATCCGAGCTGCCGATGGTCTGAGCCGCGATTGAGCCGGCGCGGGTGATCTTCTCGGCAAACTCGGCGCGGATGCGCGCCTCGATCGCGTCGGCGATGCCCGCCTCCTTCGCCGCGGCGCCGATGGCCGCGAACGCGGCGGCGACCATCGCCTCGCGCGCCTCGCGCAGCTCCTCCTCGTGGCTCCTGTCGCTGCCCACGTGCAGCCGGCGGATGAGCGGGGCGAGCGACAGACCCTGTACCACCAGGGTCACGGCGATCACCACGAAAGTGAGGAAGATGATCAGGTCGCGCTGCGGGAAGGGCGCGCCGTTCTCCAGCGCGAGCGGCAGCGCGAGCGCCGCGGCGAGCGAGACGATGCCGCGCATGCCGCACCAGCTCATGATGAACAGCTCCGCCTCGGGCGGCGCCGGATTGCGCTCGCGATAGCGCGCGCTCGCCAGGCGCGGCAGCCAGGTCGCCGGATAGATCCAGGCGAAGCGCACCGCGATCGCCACCGCGCTCACCTGCACCCCGGACATGGCGAGCTGGGCGGCGCTGTAGCCGGAGAGCCGCTCGACCATGTTCGAGAGCTGCAGGCCGATGAGGATGAAGATCAGGCTGTTCAGCAGGAACACCAGGATGTTCCACACCGAGCGCGCCAGGATGCGCATCTTGGCTGAGACGATCTCCGGCGAATAGCGCCCGCGCACCAGGCCGGCCGCCACCACGGCGAGCACGCCGGAGAGGTGGACGGACTCGGCCAGGACGTAGGCGACGTAGGGCACGGCGAGCGAGGTCAGCACCTCGACGAAGGCGTCGCCCAGGTGCTTGTGCACGGCGATGAAGACGAAGCCGAGCGCGATGCCGCAGGCGACCCCGCCGACGGACACGAGCGCGAACTGCGCGCCCGCCTGCGCCAGCGAGAACGTGCCGGTGAGCGTGGCGGCAACAGCGAACTTGTACAGCACCAGACCGGTGGCATCGTTCACCAGGCTCTCGCCCTCGAGCACCGTGACCACGCGCCGCGGGATGGACAGCCGCGACAGGATGGCGGTGGCGGCCACCGCGTCGGGCGGGGAGACGATCGCGCCGAGCGCGAAGGCCGCGGCCCAGGGCATGTCGGGAATCAGGAGCTTCAGCGCCGCGCCCACGGCGAGCGTGGTCGCGAGCACCAGGCCGATGGCGAGCGCCCCGATCGGGCGGATGTTGGCCTTGAAGTCATGCCAGGAGGTGAGCAGCGCCGCCTGGTACAGGATGGGCGGCAGCACCAGCGCCAGGAGGAACTGCGGGTCGAAGGGGAAGTCCGGCAGGTGCGGCACGAAGCCGAGCGCCCCGCCGCCGAGCACCAGCGCGATCGGGTAGGGAAAACTGAAGCGCCGCGCGATCCAGCCCAGCGCGACCGAACACAGCAGCAGGAACAGGATGAGGTGCAGCAATTCCATGATGCCCCGGGGCTTACACTGGGATTGACGCTTTTTCGCGGTACTTGTCGTAGACCACGCCGCCTGCGAACAGCGCGTCGATGTCGACGCCGGCATAGCCGATGGCGCGCAACACTTCGCCCGAGTGCTGCCCCAGCCACGGCGCGGGCTTGCGGATCGCGGTGAGCTCGCCCGTCGACTTGATCGGCAGGCCGATCGTTTTCATGCGGCCGATTATCGGATGATCCATGTCCACCACCATGTTGCGCGCCTCGATGTGCGCGTCATGCATGATCTCGCCGTATCCGAACACGGGGCCACCCGGGACTTCAGCCGCGTCCAACTTCTCCACCCAATGCGCCGTGAGCTGCGTCGTTAACACGGCCTCGACTTCCCGTTCCAGCGCGTCGATGTTTTTCAGCCGGGAGGGCGCAGTGGCAAAACGCGGATCGGTAAGCCACCCGGGTTTGGCGCACACCTTGTTGCAGAAATTGTTCCACAACTTATCGCTGCTGGCGCCGACCGTCACATAACCGTCCCTGGTCTTGTAGGCTTGATAAGGTGCCGAGCGCCGGTGACGCGTGCCGGTTGCAGTCGGCAGCTCGCCCGCGCCGAAGTAGGCGCCGAATTCCCACGGCGTCCATGCCAGCCCGGCTTCGAGCAGCGAGGTCTCCAGATACTGCCCGTTGCCGGTTCGCAGCTTGCCGATGTACGCGCCGAGGATGCCGTAGAGCGCGGTGACGCCGCTCGCGATATCGTTCATCGCGATGCCGACCTTGGCGGGACGCCCGCCCGGATAGCCGGTCATCATCATGATGCCCGACATGCCCTGGGCAATGATGTCGAAACCGCCTTTCTTGCCGTAGGGCCCGGTCTGGCCGAAGCCCGACATCGACGCATAGACGACGCCGGGGTTGAATTGCCTGACGTTGTCATAATCGATGCCGAGTTTCTTGATGACGCCCGGGCGGAAATTCTCGGTAATGATGTCGGCCCGCGCGGCGAGCTTGTTGAAGATCTCCTTGCCGCGCGGATTCTTCATGTCGAGGGCGAGGCTGCGCTTGTTCCTGTTGAGCACGGCGAAGCAATAGGATTCGTCGTTGATCTTGGGATCGAAGCGGCGCGATGCATCGCCTTCGGGGAAGTTCTCGAGCTTGATGACGTCCGCGCCCATGTCGCCGAGCACCATGCTGCAGTAGGGACCGGCCATGATGTTGGTGAGATCGAGTACGTTGACCCCTTCGAGCGGCAGCGCCATCTTGTTTTCTCCTTCGGGTCTGTAACAAAACGAGGGGATATCCCCCGAGGGGACTTCCTTCGGGGCGCCTCCCCTCGTGCTCCCCTAAATCAGGCGCCTAACGGCAATTCCGTCAGGCGCTCTCAATTAGTGCGCGAGCGGCTGTGACTCCACCGCGGGTGATCAGCTGATCACGGTCAGCTGCGCCGTATCGATTTCGATCCACACCGGTTCATTTACCTCAAATACTTCCTGCGGCCGCGCGGTGACGCGCAGATGCTGCGCCGCTCCCGGCAGCGTCACGTGGTAGTCCCAGTACTCGCCCAGGTAGGCGCGGCGCAGCACGCTGCC
This sequence comes from Burkholderiales bacterium, assembly GCA_017880745.1. Lineage (GTDB taxonomy): Bacteria > Pseudomonadota > Gammaproteobacteria > Burkholderiales > SG8-39 > 2-12-FULL-64-23. The sequence goes on along the minus strand of JADGRR010000231.1, from coordinate 902 downwards.
CTGTGCGCAGCAACGGCCGCCGCCCGGTTTCTGCTTCAGCAGGTGGATACTCTGCGGGCGGATGGAGACCACCACGCTCGCCGCCAGGCTTGCGCCCTCTGTCTGCAAGGCATGCTTGGGGACCGAAAAGCCGCCGAAGTGCACGGCATCGCCGTTCGACTTGCCCTCGACGAAATTCGTGCGCCCGATGAAGCCGGCCACGAAGCGGGTCTTCGGGCGGCCGTACAGAACAAAGGGCGCATCGATCTGCTCCACGCGGCCCTTGTTCATCACGGCGATGCGGTCCGAGGTCACCATCGCCTCGGCTTGATCATGGGTCACGTACACCGTGGTGATCTTGAACTCGTCGTGCAGCCGGCGGATCTCGAAGCGCATCTCCTCGCGCAGGTTCGCATCCAGGTTGGACAGTGGTTCGTCCAGCAGCAGCACGGCGGGCTTGACCACGATCGAGCGCGCCAGCGCGACGCGCTGCTGCTGCCCGCCGCTCAGCTCGGCCGGATAGCGGTCGCGCAGGGCGCCCAACTGCACTACTTCGAGGATCTCGTCCACGCGGCGCCGGGTCTCGTCGGCCTTCACCTTGCGCACCCTGAGGCCGAAGCCCACGTTCTCCGCCACCGTCATGTTGGGCCAGATGGCGTAACTTTGGAAGATCATCGACATCTGCCGCTTCTCCGGCGGCAGGCTCGAGCTCGATGACGAGATCACTCGGCCGTCCAGTTCGATGGTCCCTGCGGTGGGAACCATGAAACCCGCGATCATGCGCAGCGTCGTCGTCTTGCCGCAACCCGAGGGCCCCAGCAGCGACACCAGTTCGCCTTCTTCGAGCGCGAGATTGAAATTCTCGACGGCGGTGAAGCTGCCGAAAGTGCGGGATACGTTGCGCAGCGCCAGCTTGCTCATGC
>JADGRR010000230.1 GCA_017880745.1 Burkholderiales bacterium | reverse complement strand
ACGAGGCCTTGCGCGCCAGCATCCGCATCTACAATCTGAACCGGCGCCTGCTGCGCGAACTCTACGCCCTGCGTCGCGATGAACCCTGGAAGCTGAGCTGCACCGAGTCCTACATCCTGACGCGCGCGCGCACGCGCATGCCGTGCGAGGAGCACAACGTCCTGCTCGGGCGCGCGCTGGATGCCATCCGCCACCGCAACCTGCGGGCCCAGGACAAGCCGCGGGTCGTGTTCGTCGGCGGCTTTTGCGAGCAGCCGCCCCTCGAGATGCTCGAAACCATCGATGACAATTGCTACGTGGTGGATGACGACCTTCTGATCGGGCTGCGTTGGATCACCGACGATGTTCCGGATACGGGCGACCCGATCTGGGCGCTGGCCGAGAGTTTTGTCGAACGCTCCGCGGCAAGCCCGGTGCAGCACGACGAGCGCAAGACCAAAGAGGCCTACCTGATGGAGATGATCCGCGCGAGCAAGGCCGATGGCGCACTCCTCACCGCGGCGAAGTTCTGCGAACCCGGGCTCGACGAGCAAGTCGCCTGGTCCAAGCACCTCGACCAGGAACAGATCGCGTACCTGGTGCTCGAATTCGAGGAAAAGATGACCTCGTTCGAGCAGATGGGGATGCAGCTCGAGACCTTCGCCGAATCCTTGTTGTTCGCGCTCGCTTAATAGGAGAAATGCCATGACGACCGAAATTCTCGACGCCGTTCTGCCCGGCGCAATCGCGGCAGCACCCTTCGATCCCCGCGTGGAGGGTCAACGCTTGATGAAGGACTGGTACACGGGACTGACAATGGCGCGCGAGCGCGGACAGCACGTCGCCAACGTATTCGTGATGGGCAACGCGATCGAAATCCTGCGCACCTTCGATTTCCAGTTCGTGTTCCCGGAAATCAATTCATTGCAGACCGGCGTGCGCAAGGCGTCGGAGGAATACATACGCCTGTCCGAGGACTACGGCATGTCGCCCGACGTCTGTTCCTACGTGAAGGCGGACGTCGGCCTGATACTGAAGGAGCAGCAGCATCCGGCCGGTCTTATCCCCAAGGCTGATATTGCCATCGCCTCGAACATGTGCAGCACGTTCATCAAATGGGCCGAGATCTGGGAGCGCTTGCTCAAGACACCCACATTCGTGCTCGACCTTCCCGGGCAGCGCGGAGCGAACTGGCAGGCCCGGCCGGGCGATGCACAGCACGCGGCGGACTCGCGCTGGGTCGAGGCGCAGTTCCGCGACCTGATCCAGAAGTGCGAAAAGATCACCGGCAAGCGCTTCAACATGGATCGCCTGGCGGAAGTCGAGGAACGCGTCAACAAAATGATATTCCACTGGAATAACGTCATGGCGCTGAATCGCGTGTGTCCTGCGCCCTTCAACGCGATGCTGGACGGTCTTACCTATATCGGCATCATGAACGTGTATCGGGGTACGTCCGAGGGCGTCGAGTATATGCGCAAGCTCGAAGAGCAGTTGCGGGCCAAGGTAGCGCGCGGCGAAGGCCGTGTTGTCGAGGAGCGTTTCCGCCTGCTGTTCTCGGGCACGCCCTGCTACGTTTCCATGCGGCGACTGGTCGAGCTGTTCGAGACCTGGGGCGGCGTATTCGCCTACTCCGATTACCTGACCTTCGCCTCAGGCGGAATGGATGCGGGGGAGCTGGTCTACGATACCTCAAGGCCGCTCGAGAGCCTTGCCGAAATAACTGCGCTCGCCGCGCAGCGGGGTCTCTCCAACCAGTTCTTCGCGCACGAACGGCTGGCCCAGCAGATCCGGGACTACGACGTCGACGGCATCGTGTTTCACGGCGTCAAGAGCTGCCGCTTCGTGTCTTCCGGCATGGCCGATACGCGCGACTACCTCAACAAGCGGCTGAAGGTGCCGAGCCTTTACATCGAGTCCGATCTCATCGATCCGCGCTACTGGTCGGACGCGCAGATCAAGAATCGCGTCGATGCGTTCTTCGAAACGCTGCATCAGCGCGGCGGCGCCGCGCCGCTCGCGGCCAAGACCGTTGCAGCTGCAGCCGGGAGCCCCGCATGAAGTACGTTGCCGGAGTCGACGTCGGATCCACGCAGACCAAGGCGGTGATCATCGACCAGAACAAGACCATCGTCGGGCGCGCGCTGCTCGACATGGAAACCAGCATGGTGACCATTGCGCAGGATACATACAAAGCGGCGCTTGCGAACGCCCATATCACCGAGGACCAGGTCCTCTACGTCGTCGGCACCGGTTATGGCCGCTACAACGTGAAGTTCGGCCAGGAGCAGGTCACCGAGATCAGCTGCCATGCACGCGGCGCGATCGCGCTGTTCCCCGGGACGCGCACCGTCATCGACATCGGCGGTCAGGACACCAAGGCGATACGCGTCAAAGCCGATGGTCAGGTCGGCGATTTCACCATGAACGACAAATGCGCCGCAGGCACCGGGCGCTTTCTCGGGGCGGCTTCCTACGCGCTCGAGATGTCGCTCTCGGACCTGGGCCCCCTCGCGCTCAAATCACAGAATCCGGTGCGCATCACCACCACCTGCACCGTGTTCGCCGAGTCGGAGATCATCAGTCACCTGGCCAAGGGCATGCTGCCCGAGGACGTGCTGATGGGCGTGCACCAGGCGATCACCAGCCGCTGCGTTTCGCTTGCGCGCCGTGTCGGGATCGACTCGGAGGTGACGTTCACCGGCGGCGTGAGCCGCAACGTCGCCATCGTGAAGCTGCTCGAGGAGGCGGCGGGAATGAAGATCAACGTGAGTCCAGATGCGCATTATTGCGGTGCGCTGGGCGCGGCGCTGTTTTCGCACGACCGCGCATTCGGGGCCGAGACGCGGCCCGTCGCCATGGCTGCCTAGGAGAAGAAAATGCTATACGTCGCAGGACTCGATATCGGATCGACCTATACCAAGGCGATCGTACTCAATGCCCAGCGCGAAGTCGTCGGCACCGCCGTTCGCCGTACCGGCTTCAAGCTGGCGCAGGCCGCAGAGGCCGCTTTCGAGGAGTTGCTGAAGAACAGCGGCCTCGAACGCTCGCTGATCACCTACGTCGCGGCGACCGGCTATGGCCGCTACACCGTGCCGTTCCGCAATACCCAGGTCACCGAGCTCACCGCGCACGCCCGCGCCGCAGTGCATCTGTTTCCCGACACGCGCACGATTCTCGACGTCGGCGGCCAGGACATCAAGGCGATCAAAATCGACGCCGAGGGGCGGGTGAAGGCGTTTCGCCTGAACGACAAATGCGCGGCCGGCACCGGCGCGTTTCTCGAAAAGACCGCCCGCTACCTCGGGCTGACCACCGACGACCTCGGCCCCTATGCGCTGCGCGCGACCAAACCGGTGCAGATCAGCAGCGTCTGCGCGGTGTTTGCAGAGTCGGAGGTGATCAACCATCTGTCAAACGGCATACCTGCCGAAGACATCGTGATGGGCGCGATGGTGGCGCTCGGCGGCCGGGCGATCCAGCTCATGCGCCGCGTCGGGATCGAGCCCGGCTACATGCTCACTGGCGGCATGACGCGCAACGCGGCGATGATCAATGCGCTCGAATTGAGCCTCAAGGCGAAGCTCAACGTGGCGCCCAACGGACTCGGACAGTTGAACGGCGCCTACGGCGCGGCGCTTCTCGGCCTGCGCCGCGTCGAGAAGCTGCTCGCCGAGGGCAAACCCATCCCGCCGACGGCAGCGCAGCAGGAGCCGGGCGAGACCGCGACGGTGCGCCGCTGGTCCACGAAGACGCTGACGACAAAGCGCGTCGAACCGTGCCGCGCTAGCGGCGAATGCCCGGTTGCCATGAAACCCGTCCAAAAGCCGCTCGAAGCGGTGGCCTGAGGGCGCAGTCACGCAAAGGAGACAGCAATGACCTACGTCGTCACCGAAGCATGTATCAACTGCAAGCATACCGAATGTGTCGAAATATGCCCGGTGGATGCGTTCCACGCCGGGCCCAATTTCCTGGTGATCGACCCGGACGTCTGCATCGACTGTGCGATCTGCGTGCCGGAGTGCCCCGTGGATGCCATTTTCGCGGACACCGACGTGCCGGCGGGACAGGAGCAATACGTCGCGCTCAATGCCGAACTGGCCAAGGACTGGCCGGAGATCACGAGAAGAGAGGAGGCGTTGCCCGATGCGACCCACTGGGCGAGCATCAAGGAGAAGTTCGGCCTGCTGAAGCGCGTCTAGTACGCTGACACCTTAGTGGCGAAACCATGTGGCGAGCAACCTGCATCTCTGGCACACCACTTTGTAGGAGCGAGCTTGCTCGCGAACAACTGGCACACAACCTTGTAGGAGCGAGCTTGCTCGCGAACAACGCAGTTCGCGAGCAAGCTCGCTCCTACGCCCGACGGATCGATGCATTCGGAGTGTAACTAGGATCGTGCGAAGCAGCGGGGTTCGTGCGAGGCACGGTCACCATCAATATTACCCACCATTAGACAGGAGGCAAAAATGCAACTCATCAGCGACTACATGAACAAGGACCACAGGCATTGCGACGCTGCTTTCGCGCGCGCCGAGGATCGGGCAGCGGCAAGGGACTGGACTGGCCTCGCGCGCGATGGCGGAACGTTTCTGCGCGAGATTGAACACCATATCGGGCTCGAGGAAGATCTGCTGTTTCCGGCGTTCGAGGACAAAACCGGCATGACCAGCGGACCGACCGAAACGATGCGCGCGGAACATGAACAGATGCGCGGAATGTTCGCGCAGATGCGCGCGGCAATCGAAGCGAAAAACGCCGAACAGTACCTGGGCATTGCGCAGACCCTGCTCAGCCTTCTGCAGCAGCACAACATGAAAGAGGAAAGCATGATGTATCCGATGCTCGACCAGTCGCTGGGCGATGACGCCCATAGCCTGCTCGCCCGACTGGAACGCCTCGCGGCCTAGCTGGCGGCTTTCCATACCGCGCCGAAGCGCGCGCTTCGGCGCGCGCGTTCCGGGGATTCACCTGCTTCAGGCCGACAACCCCGCCGTGATCGTCGTGACGGCCGCCGGTTCCGGGCAATCCGGCCTCTAGGCTACTCCGGGCGCGGGTCCTTCACCGGGATTCCAGGCAGCGCTTCTGCGTCGGATCGCTTTCCCGGGAAAGCGAGCACGGCTCGTGCCATCGCGTGCACCAGTCCGATAAAAGCGATCAGCCAGGCCAGCAGCGCTACGTAGATAAAATACCGGGGGATCACATAAAGAAACTCCAGATCCATCGCGTGGGCCAACTGAAACGTGCAGGCCGTGTACATACCCTGAGGGAACACCGCTCCCCAGTACAAGGGGTCATACGCTACTGGAAATCGCTTGTAGAGATGCCTCCACATGACCAGGACAACGAGCATGGGGATCCACCATGTTCCGGTCGCCCAGTAGAACACCGTGAAGCCCTTCAGGAACGGGGCGAGCGACGCGAGGAAGGGAGCGTCGGGCGAGTTGATGATCAGCAAAGTGCCCGCCAGCGTGGAGACGGCCATGGCCCCCATGTTGATCCAGTAGGGCGGCGCCAGGTCGTCCGGCGAAAACCTGAAGAAGGTGTAACGGTAGAAGATGAGCGAGATCATCCAGATATAGAGCATGCCACCCCACAACCACATCGACAGCGCAAGGAAGTTGAGCTCGAGCTTGTAAGGTTGTTCCCAGTGCGGGGCGATGAGGGCGCTCAGGACCGAGATCGACTGGGTCGCGACCACGGCGAGCAGCCAGGCGCCGCTGATGCCCTTCTCCAGAGGCGGTTTGTCCTCCTTGACAGTGAACGCGGCGAATATCGTATAGGTGAGGACTATCCACAGCACCAG
>JADGRR010000229.1 GCA_017880745.1 Burkholderiales bacterium | reverse complement strand
GTTCAGGCGTAAGGACGGCAGCGCGCTCCCGGCCGAAGTCGGCACGATGGTGGCTTCCAACAACCCGCGCCTCTGTCGCAGACGGAATCGGCGCGCCCTGCGGTGCGGACAATGGTTCGCTTGCGGGCTGCAGGTATGCCGCGTTTTCCCCTGCAGCGACGCACACGGGAAGCAGGCCAAACGCCAGCACGACCGTGCCGGCGCACAGCTTTGATGCGATTGAATCGAAGGAGGAAGCGCGGCCTGGCCGCCGTAGCTTGGGCGGCGCGGCTGCGGGGGGCGTCTTGGTCCCGCTTGTATAGGCGCTCATTCACGTCCTCATGCGCCGGATATGTGCGCTACTCGAGCGCCTGCCGATGCGGCGCTCCGTTTGGAGGCGTGGGGCCGATCGGCAGGGCTATTCGGACGCCCCAGTTGCCGTTACTGCTTGCTCCTGGGGCTACGCTTGCGCGGGCAAAACCTGCGATCCTAGTTGCGGTCCTTTCTGGCGGGGCGGGCAGCCGCGGGAGCAGGCGTCGTTACGGTTTCGGACGACATGGCAGGCGCAGCTTGCACCGGAGCTTGCGCCACAGGGTCCTTCAACGCCAGTTTGATAAAGCCATTGCCGCCTGCGGTGCCCCGGTCGCCGACACCCATGCCGCCGGTGCCGCCGGTGGCGCCGGTGGCGCCGCGCTGACCGCCTGATGCCGGCGCTCCGGCGTAACCCTGGGCCACCAGTGGATAGGTGCCATTCCAGGATTCGGCGCCTGAGAATCCGGCGACGGTCTCACCTGAATTAGCGTTTGACAAGCTGGTCGGGGCGCCATCTACGCCACGCCCGCCACTGCGCGCTACATGCTCACCCTTCGGACCCGCCATTCCACCCTGGCCGCCCGCACCGATGGTCAGCCGGTAGACGCCGGGGTTCAGGTAACGAACCGTCGTGACCGGGACTGCGCCGTAACCGCCGCCGCCGCCGACGCCGGCCTCAGTGCGGCCGTGCTCGGTTTCGCCGCCACCGCCGCCGCCACCACCGCCGCCGCCGCCGGAGAGCGTAATTTCATAGTTGCCTTCAACCAGCTGTGAAGTGGATAGGTCCGGAATCCCGCCGGTCCATGACTGTTTCGGAACCACGGTGATAAAACACTGCTGGGTCGCCGTACCCAGTGTGGGATTGATGATGGTGTAAATGTCGCGACTGCGATCGTAGTTCGTGGTCCCGCAGCGCGAGTCCGTCGTGTTCTGCGCAAGAGCCGGAACCGACGCCACCGCCAAACACAGTAAAGCCAGACGAATTTCGTTCTTCATTTGTATCTCCTTGGACTTGTTTCTATTAGCCTTCAAGTCGAACCGAACCCGGTTCATCTCGATTCCCTGCTGCCACTCATTCGGCCTGGCTAATGAAGCCGGTTCGTCGCGACCGCTATCAGGGTGCACAATCGCTGCGCTTCCCAAGTCATTTGCCAGCAAGAATTTCCTCGAACATGGGCAGCTTTCCCTGCTGATACCCGCTAGACGTGCCAAGCTTGCTTGGCCATCTACCATCGCAACAATTGTCTACCTTATGAAAAGTTTTTTCCGTCTGCTAGCGGACATACAATGCAAAGATCCTGCGTTGGCATCGGTGGCGACAAACAAATTGGAAGCCCGGTGCCGGCCAAGAAGTGTTGGATCGCACGATCATGTCGATGCATTAACTCAGGATTCCAATCAAGCAAAGGGAGCGATCAAGAATTCCCTTTGGCAATTCGTGTTTCGACCGCAAACGTCGGCACAACTCACGGTGATCCCGTCTCGATGCCGGCCTGCGACAGAAATCTGCCGCACCCTGCCTGTGTCGATACTCCCAAATACTCGACATCTCCCCGCGGGCATGAGGTTTGATAAGTATCAATAGACGTCACGAATGGTTACACGGTACGTTCTGTTCTATCGCGAACATAAAGCTTGATAAGAATCAAACGACGTGACGAATGAGGTGGGTACATTTAGATCGCAGGTCAATCCAATAGGCCGTGCGCCATTGGTTTTGGGGAGGTTCCGATGTCAGGACGAGATTCGTTTCGGCCGTATGCGGCGACGCCGTTCGCGCCCAGGGACAGGCGGGGTGCCGTATCCGCACGGCATACGCCCAGGCAAAACCACCTTCTTGCAGCGCTGCCACTGGAGGATTGTGAGCGTCTGCTGCCCGACCTAGAGCCGGTGCCTTTGCCGCTGGGTTGGACCATTCACCGCCCGGGTGACCGGGAAAAGTACCTGTATTTCCTCACCGAGGGCATCGTTTCCCGGTTCTACGTGACGCAGAACGGAGCGTCGACAGAATTTTCGGTCACGGGCAGCGAAGGCGTGATCGGCGTCGCATCGATCCTGGGTGGCGAAAGCATACCGAGCCAGGCGGTGGTGCTAAGCGCGGGCTACGCGTATCGCCTGCGGGCGGATCTGGTGAAGAACGAGTTCGAGCTCAGCGGCCCGCTGGGGCAATTATTGCTGCGCTACATCCAGGCGCTGATCGTGCAAACCGGGCAGACCGCGGTGTGCAACCGGCACCATTCGGTAGAACAGCAACTGTGCCGCTGGATCCTGTCAAGTCTGGACCGGTTGCCATCGAGCGAGTTGACGATGACGCAGGAACTGATCGCCGGTATGCTGGGCGTGCGCCGCCAAGGCGTCACAGAGGCGGCTGGAAAGCTGCAAAAGGCGGGACTGATCCATTGCAGCCGCGGCCACATTGCCGTACTCGATCGCCCTCAACTGGAAGCACAGGTATGCGAGTGCTATGCGGTCGTCAAGCGGGAGTATGATCGTTTGCTCCCACCCAAGAACACCATTGGCAACGCTAGCGCGCACGCGAGCGAGGCCCATGATACGTGCAGCATTTAAAAAAAGGCCGTTGGCCGTCTGTGACGTCTGTGCTGCAGGGACCGGTGAGCATCAGGACGATGTCCTCTTGTGCACGCAAGGCAGCGATGAATTCGCCCAATTCGCCATAGGGTAGTACCGGGTGATGCTGCACACGCCGCCGCTTGCTCATCGCGGGTGGCAGGTTGTCTATGTGGCCGCGCAAGCGTGCCGGATTGTCGCCGGCGCGATACCCGCCAAAAATCGCCCGATCAAGCACCGATTCGATGCCACCGGGGCGCAAAGTCTTGCCAAGACTTTGCTTGAAAGCTGCCCGACATCGCGGCACAATTGAAACTGAATCTTTCAATCAGTGTGTTCATTTAACCCGGGATGCGATCCGAAAACCGCTTCCAAGCCTGTGCGGAAAATCCTGAAATCATCGGCGCTGTTGCTTCCGCTAATGCTGGTCGGGAGTGCGGCCAATGCTGGCCCCGAGGCCGATATCCAGCGGGCCTTACTCGAACGCCAGCAACGGAGCGATGAGCTCATCCTGCGAATTCAGCAGTCTCAGCCGCCCCCGTCCCCCGGCAACCTCAGGCAGCAACAGGAACTCGACACGTTGCATCTGCAGAACCTGCAGCGGCTGCAGAACCTGAACGCGCAGCAACTGCGTCAATTCGATGGATCCCAGCAAATGCCGCCGGCGGACCCGAACGCTGGACGCACGCAGACGCTGCAACAGCTGCAACAGTTCGAACGCGACAGACAAACTGAACTACAGCAGTTCCGCGGGGAGGAACAGCGTCTTCGAGACGCGCAACAGCAGCCTCGGCAGCAGAAGTAGATTGCGCCGTCACCAGCGCGCGGTGAGGTTCAGGACGGCCGCCGGCATCGATCTTACATGACGCCTGACGCGGACCGCTTGCCCGCCACGCCTCGCTCGCCGGTTCGCGGCCGGCCGGCTCCGCTTCAGGTTCTACTACAGACAGGAGTAGCGCATGAATTTCCACAGTCAAGGCCGTCCATTGAGCAATGAAGGCATGGACCAAATATGCAGCGCATTAGGCGCGCCTGCGCCAGCGGTATGGTCGGTGCTGACTGTGGAGACGCGTGGTTTTGGGTTTCTCCAGGATCGGCGTCCACAGATCCTGTTCGAGCGTCATATCTTCCATAAATTAACCAACGGCAGGCACGACAGCGGACATGCAGACATCAGTAGTGCAAAAGCTGGCGGTTATGCCGGCGGTACCGGTGAGTACCCACGTCTGGAAAAAGCCGTGAGTCTTGACCGCGAGGCCGCGCTCCAAAGCGCCTCTTGGGGCATCGGCCAAGTCATGGGTTTCAATTACGAAGCGGCTGGCTTCGTCGCCATAGACGACATGGTTGCAGCCATGGTGAAGGACGAGAACGGACAACTGCTGGCAATGGCAAATTTCATCAAAGGCAATAAGCTCGCTGGAGCGCTTCAACGCCAGGATTGGGTGTCCTTTGCGCGCGGCTATAACGGCCCGGAATTCAGGAAGAACGAGTATGACGCGCGGCTGGCTGCTGCCTATGCCAAGTGCAGGCTCATGCTCCCGGATTTAGCTCTTCGGACGGCGCAGGCTGCATTGCTGTATCTTGGCATCGACCCTGGGCCTATCGATGGATTCCGCGGTAGCCGTACACGCTCGGCATTGATGCAGTTCCAACAGCAATCCGGTCTGCGCGAAACCGGCGAACTGGACCACGACACGGAGCGCAAGCTGCTCGCGGAGGTTTTTTCTGATTAGGTATGCAGCTTGCCCTGGCGCAGCCCGGCAAAGGCGCTGCGCCTGGCTTATTGGTTTCGTGCTGGCGGCTTGCATGCTGTATCGGGTGGTATTGCGGCAGGTGCGCGGCCGCGCGCGCACGCGCTCGCTACGGCTGCGTTCGGCCTAGGCCGCGGGAACACGCATTGGCAGCGATGCGCTACACCAACCTCGACGGCCGGTCCCGCAGTTCCAGCCTGGCGAAGATTCTGCAATGGAAAATGGGCTGGCATGGCGAGAAGCGGCCGCGAACGCCGGGCACCGGCGTGCCCGTGCCGGTGGTCACCAACGATGGCAGCGCATTGCGCAAGGCCAGTCTGGACGCCCTCACCTGGATCGGGCACGCCTCGTTCCTGATCCAGCTCGGCGGCAAGAGCGCACTGATCGACCCGGTGATGTCGCCGTCGATCGCCGGGTTCGTTCATCGAAACGCGGCGCCGGGCCTGGCGTGGCCGGCGCTGCCGAAGATCGACCTGGTCCTGGTGACGCACAACCACAGGGACCACATGGATGTCCCCACCCTCATGCGGCTGGGCCCGGACCCGGTCTATGCGGTGCCGCGCGGACTCGGCCGCTGGTTCGAGCGCGCGGGATTGCGCCGGGTGATCGAAATGGCGTGGTGGCAACAGGAAGAAATCGAAGGGTTGAACGTCACCTTCGTGCCGGCAGAGCACTGGAGCCGCCGCTGGCTGCTGGATACCAACACCACCTGGTGGGGCGGCTACGTCGTCGAACGCGGCGGCCTGCGCGTCTACCACTCGGGCGATACGGCCTGGTTCGACGGCTTCTCGCAAATCGGCGCGCGCTGCGGCGAAATCCATGCGGCGATGCTGCCGATCGGCGCCTACGCGCCGCGCTGGTTCATGCGCCCGCAGCACATGGATCCGGCCGATGCCGTGCGCGCGTTCTCGGCGCTCGGCGCCGAGCGTTTCATCGCCATGCACTGGGGCACCTTCAAGCTGACCGACGAGGATCTGCGCGAACCGCCCGAGCTGCTGCGCGAAACGTGGAAGCGCGAGAACCTCGACGACGACCCGCTGGAAATTCCGGCAATCGGCGAGACCCTGTTGCTGGACCGAACCGGCTGCCGCTGACAGTGCGCGCTATCGAGGATCGCGAAAGCGGATGACGAGCTTTCCGCTCACCCTGGCCCCGCAATCGAACCAGGGGAACACCCCCTCCAGA